>CAZUCM010000013.1:4720-19622 GCA_964619235.1 uncultured Terriglobales bacterium | reverse complement strand
CGACCTGAAGAACTCCAACCCGCAAGCCCGCATCTCGGTGAAGCTGGTGGCCGAGGTGGGTGTGGGCACGGTGGCCGCGGGCGTTTCCAAGGCCCATGCCGATGCGGTGCTGATCAGCGGCGACAGTGGCGGCACCGGAGCATCGCCGTTAAGTTCCGTGCGGCATGCCGGCGCGCCCTGGGAGCTGGGCCTGGCCGAAACCCAGCAGGTGCTGGTGATGAACGATTTGCGCGGCCGCATCCGCGTACAGACCGACGGCAAACTGCAAACCGGACGCGACGTGGCGATTGCGGCGCTGCTGGGCGCCGAGGAATTCGGATTCTCCACCATGCCGCTGATCGCGCTGGGTTGCGTGATGGCGCGCAAGTGCCACCTCAATACCTGTCCCGTCGGCATCGCCACCCAGGATCCGGATTTACGGAAGAAGTTCCAGGGACATCCGGAGCACGTAATCAATTACTTCTTCTTCGTGGCCGAGCAGGTGCGGGAATTGATGGCGGAACTGGGCTTCCGCAAGATGGACGATATGATTGGCCGCAGCGAGCTGCTGGAGATGCGCGAAGCGGTGAATCATTGGAAGGCGCAGGGCCTGGACTTCAGCGCCATCCTGCACCAGCCGCTGGTTCCCGAGCGCGTCGCCCGCCGTTGCGTCCAGGCGCAGGATCACGGTCTGGAGTCCGCGCTGGATTATCAGCTCATCAAGCATGCGCAGCCTGCGCTCGAGCAGAAGACGCCGGTCAACGTGGAAGTGGAAATCCGCAACGTCAATCGCACCGTGGGCACCATGTTAAGCGGTCAGGTGGCGAAGCGTTATGGCTCGGCGGGATTGCCCGACGAGACCATTCACTTTAAGTTTACCGGTTCGGCCGGACAGAGCTTCGGCGCATTTCTGGCGAGCGGAATCACCCTGGAACTGGAAGGCGATTCCAACGATTACGTAGGCAAAGGGCTGTCGGGCGGACGGGTGATCGTATATCCTCCGCGCACATCCACGTTTGTGCCGGAGGAGAATATCCTGATCGGCAATACCTGCTTATACGGCGCCACCAGTGGCGAAGGCTTTTTCAACGGCGTCGCCGGCGAACGCTTCGCGGTTCGCAACTCCGGCGCTACTGCGGTCGTCGAGGGATTGGGCGACCACGGTTGCGAGTATATGACCAACGGCCTGGTCGTGGTGCTGGGCAAGACGGGCCGCAACTTCGCCGCCGGCATGAGCGGTGGAATCGCCTATGTTTTTGACGAGACCGGAGATTTTGCGCGAAAGCGGTGCAATCTGGCGGGCGTGGATCTGGAGCCGGTGATCGAAGCCAAGGACGTGCAGATTCTGCGCGGCCTGATCGAACGCCACGCGGAGCTGACCGGCAGCCGGCGGGCCCGCGTGATTCTGGACGACTGGGCCGACTCGCAGACGCGCTTCGTCAAGGTTTACCCGCACGAATATAAACGCGTGCTGGGAATTCCGCGTGCCACTCAAGTCTTCGAGCCGGCAAGCAGGACGGCGAACTCTTCGGTGGCCGTGGCGGCGGGAGACTGAGCTGCATTCACTAGCTGGTAGCTGGGAATCTTGGGCTCCCTGAGAGATTCCAGATTGGGAAAGAATTTTGTGGTGGCGGGAGGTGTTCCGGTTTACCGGAACGGAAGGCTGCTTCAGGACAGAGGAAACTAGGAAACGGAGCGAAAGAGAAGTCGGTAGCCAACGGTTGACATTCACGGCATAGCGAGGCCTTCGGCCCCTAGCTGCTTACCCCTGGTTACTGACTACTGACTACAAACATGGGCAAAGTGACTGGCTTCAAGGAATATCAGCGGGAAGTTCCAACGCGCCGCTCGCCGAGTGAGCGCATTAAGGACTGGTTCGAGATTTACCAGGAGTTCCCGGAAGATAAGCTGCGCACGCAGGGCGCGCGATGCATGGATTGCGGCGTGCCGTTCTGCAATTCCGGCTGCCCGCTGAATAACCTTATCCCCGACTGGAACGATCTGGTGTATCACTCGCGCTGGCGCGACGCGCTTCGCCAGTTGCATGCGACGAATAATTTCCCCGAGTTTACCGGGCGCATTTGCCCTGCGCCGTGCGAGGCCGCGTGCGTACTTGGCATCAATGAGCCGCCCGTGACCATCCGCAACATCGAGAAAGAGATCGTGGACCGGGGTTGGCGCGAAGGCTGGATCGTACCGCAGGTTCCGCAGGTGTTGACCGGCAAACGGGTGGCGGTGATTGGCTCGGGACCGGCCGGCCTGGCGGCGGCGCAGCAACTGGCGCGCGCCGGCCATAGCGTTACGGTATTTGAAAAAGCCGACCGTGCCGGAGGCCTGCTGCAGTACGGAATTCCGAATTTCAAGCTGGAAAAGCACCTGCTCGACCGGCGGATCGAACAAATGGAAGCCGAGGGAGTGTGCTTCCGCAATCGCTCCCATGTGGGCGGCAACGTTCCGGTTTCCGATGTACGCGAGGAATTTGACGCCATTCTGCTTTCCGGCGGCGCCGAGCAACCGCGCGATATCAATGTGCCCGGCCGCGATTTGAAGGGTATCCATTTCGCGGTGCCGTTCCTTACCCAGGCCACGAAGCGCTTTTATGGCGATAAGGTCGCAAAGCCGCAGGATGTGCTGGCCACCGGACGCAACGTGGTGATCATTGGCGGCGGCGATACCGGCGCCGATTGTCTGGGTACCAGCCACCGGCAACAGGCGGCTTCCATCACCCAGCTGGAAATCATGCCGGTTCCGCCGAACGAGCGCTCTCCGCTGACGCCCTGGCCGTTGTGGCCGTTGCAGCTGCGGGTGGAAAGCTCGCATGAGGAAGGTGGAGCCCGCGACTGGGCCGTGGCAACCACTAAATTTGTCGGCAATAAGTACGGACGCGTTCAGGAACTGCATGCCATCCGCGTCGGACCGCCACCTTCGTTCACGCCCATTCCCGGGTCGGAATTCGTGATCAACACCGACCTGGTACTGCTGGCCATGGGCTTCACCGGCCCGGTGCGCACCGGCCTGATTGAAGAGCTGGGAGTGGAACTGGATGCCCGCGGCAACGTGAAAACCGACGAGAAGCAGATGTCCACGATTCCCGGCGTTTTTGCCGCAGGCGACATCCGCCGCGGCCAGTCCCTGGTGGTGTGGGCCATTGCGGAAGGCCGCCGCGCGGCTACCTCCATCGATCAATATTTGCGGAATAATTCGGCCAGCTAGCCGGCGGGAAATTGATTTACCACGGAGGCACGGAGACACGGAGGAAAATTCCTTCGGGCTCGGTGCCTTTTTCTTGCGCCCACTCGGTGAATTTCGCACTGAGACGCGGAGGAAAGAGACCCAAACGGCAGTGGCATAGCTGATCTTCTTTTGGGGTTTCCTCGGCGCCTCTGCGCGAGATCCGTCATGGTGAAACGTGAAGCCTGATCTTACGGTTTGCCAGTTGCGGTTTTGGACTCATCCGTCGCTTTGGCGCGCTGCCGGATCAACTCGATGAACGCAGTGGCGGCGCGGGGCAGCGTGCGGTCGGCGCGATAGACCAGGCCGAGTTCGCGCGCCATGATTTCGCAACCTTCCAGACTTAGCAACTTGGCTTCTCCGGACTTGACCTCATCGCGGGCGAAGCTGGAGCTGATCAACGAGACGCCCAGACCGGCGACGACGAAACTCTTGATCATGCCAATGCTGGGCAGTTCCATGCGCACGTGCACTTGCGAGCTATAGGGACGGAACAGTTTGTCCAGCAATTGCCGGGTGTAGCCGGTCTTCGGGAAAATAAACGACTGGGAGACGATTTCGGGTAATGTCACCGACTTCTGCTTGGCCAGAGGGCTGCGGGAGCTGACCATCAGCATCAGCCGGTCGCGGAAGATGGGGTGCACTTTCAGGCTGGGCGACTTTACCGGCAACGTCACGATGCCGACGTCAACCGATCCGTCTTCCACGCGCTCCAGGATTTTGCGGCTGAAGTTCCGGTAAATCGAAATCTGCACCGCAGGATACTGGTGGGTATAGTCTGCGAAAACATCCGGCAAAACGTACAGGCAGGTGGCTTCGTTGGCGCCAATGGCCAGGATGCCGCGCGGGGTGGTGCCCTGGTCGGCGACCGCGCGCAAGGATTCGTTGCGCAACCGCAACATGCGATTGGCGTATTCGAAGAAAACCTCTCCCGCCGGCGTCAGCCGAACGGACTTGCCGGCGCGGTCGAGCAGCTTTTCGCCGTATTCCTGTTCGAGTTGCCGAATCTGCGCGCTTACCGCCGATTGGGAGCGAAATACCTTTTGTCCGGCGCGCGAGAAGTTTCCCAGCTTTGCGACTTCAATAAACGTTACGAGTTGATCAAAATCCATGATGCCTTATGACTCCGGCGGGGTACCGCCGCAATGAGGCCGATAATCAAGGGGAACGTGTAATTATACCGAATCGCCGTGCCCTGTACCTAAGCGCGCTTCTTGGCGGATTTCTTCTGACCTGGTTCCCAAGGCCGCTGGGGACGTTTACTCTCGGGCAAATCGCGATCCTTGATGCGGTCGTACAGATAATCCCCGCTGGTGGTACCCAGCGATTCGTTGTACAAGCCGGGCAGGCCCAGCGCTTCCTGGAATTCCTCGACAAACTGGTGCAACGCCTGCAGCTTATCGGCCGTGGCGGCAATTTCCGTCTTGGTGGTCTTCAGGAACTGCTGATAGCCGCGGTTGACGAGCTTCGCAATCTCGCCTCCGATCAGGCATCCGGGATAAGCGAGAATCTTCGCGCCGCCATCCGCCGCTTTCTCGATGGCGGCCGAGCAATTCAACTTTTTGAGGAACACCCGATGGTTGGTTCCGGGCGGTTCCAGAAGATCGAAACCGTGGCCGCGAAACCATTCCAGGGCCTGTTCGTATGTAGGAGGTACAGCTTTCTTCGTCATGATTAGCCTTTCGCCGGCGGTTGCCGAACGCCCATTGTTGCGGGAAGTGCCAGCGATACGATACGGATGCCGTCGCTATAGTTGCCTGACTCAGACCGGCCAATTGCGGTGGGCAGCCAAACCGGTACTTTCGCACATCTGCCCCGGCTTCAGCAAGATTCAAGTGTCCCGGGGCGTTACCCCCGGTTGCGAAATCACCAGCATCGCGCGCAGCATGTGGCGTGTACGGAAAAAGCGCACTGGCGCTGAAGTGCTTGAAACGAAAGGAAAGTGCCACGCCGCCGAGGGACGCAACTGGCGCAGACCGCCGGCAACGCTCCGGCATCCGCAGACGGCAAGAGCCGCGTCAAAAGCGTGGCTCTCAGCCAATGTCATTTGCGGCTGCCGGTCTGGCAATCCGGCGGCCGGAGGTTTTGGAAAGCAAAAAATGAACGCAGAGGACGCTAAGGACGCAGAGGCACGGAGAGAACAAAAAACCAGAAGAATATTGCAGATTCTTAAACTGCCCCGTGCCCCCGCAGCAGGAACGCCTAAGCCGGCATTTATTCGGTGGCGATCTTCCAGCCTTTGTCGGCGCGCGCCAGATTGATAACCGCCTTTTGTGGATCTGCGTGATAAAAGTCCACGCCGTATTTTTCAATCAGACTTGCCCGGTCCCAATTGTTGAAGCTCTGGACCAGACTGCCGGCGGCGTCGAAATCCTCGCCAATGCGATTGGGCGCCCATTTCCAGGTGTATTGGACTTTGGCTGCGTTTGGCGAGGTCATGGTGATCTGATCGACTCTGACCAGTTGGCGATCCGCCAGCGGCACCACGTAATCATCGTACCCGTCGGCGTTCTTCACCTGCTTGAGCTGCGGCAGCCTGGCAAAGTTGCTCTTACCCAGCGGCGTAATGCTTACGTTGACCCCATTGCCTTTGATCTTCGCCAGCTTTACATAGCCGGCCTTTTCCAGCAGCGCATAAACCGGCTCGTGCGGATGCACATCCGGACTCGGTGTAAGCTCGCCGGCCGAAAATTTGACCTTTGCCGGGCCCTGCCTGGCCAGCAAATCGGTAATGATGGCGGTTGCCTGTTCCTGGCTGGCCGGTTTTTGCGACGACACGAGCAGAAAAAATGCGCCTGCTCCGGCCAGAATTACAACGAACAATATGATAAGAAAACGAGCACTATCCAAGGTGACTGCAGCTTCGACTTTCTCTTCGCCTTCCGGCATTTGCGCCTCCTGTAAGAATTGCCCGGGAATGAAGTTTCCAATAGGGGATAATTCGCCCCATATTATCTCCAATTCCGCTTTGAAGGCAGGGAGTTTCTTGGAACGGGTTGACGAGTTTTGCTCCGCCGGCCGCTTGTTCCCGGAGCGGTGGCGAATTTAGACTGGAGGCATGGCATCCCACGGGCACGCACATATCCACAATCCCGGGCGCATTCTGCGCGCCTCGTTGATTGTGACCCTGGCATATATCGTGCTGCTGGTGTGGTCGGGGGTGCGCGCGCACAGTTTGGCGTTGCTTTCGGAAGCGGGACATAATGCCTCCGACTTTCTGGCACTGGCGCTCTCCCTGGTGGCCGTGTACCTGCAGTCGCGCGTGCCCGACCATCGCAAAACATACGGATACGATCGCGCCGGCGTGCTGGCTGCATTTATCAATTCCATTTCCCTGGTAGGATTTGCGTTTTATGTGCTGTACGCGGCGGCGCAGCGGTTATATCAGCCGGTACAGGTGCGACCCGGGCTGATGGTGGGTGTGGCGGCCGGAGGGGTCGCCATGAACGGCATGATCGCCCTCCTGGTATGGCGTTCGGCGACCAGTGACGTCAATCTGAGAAGCGTGCTGCTGCACGCGCTGGGCGATACGCTGTCCACAGCGGCAGTGATCGCCGGAGGCTGGGCGATCCTGCTGACCGGCCACCAATGGATCGACCCTGCCCTGTCATTCGGCATTGCGGCATTGATTCTGTGGTCTTCCTACGGAATCATTCGGGAGACGCTGAATATCCTGCTGGAAGGCATGCCCGCCGGGATGGAAGTGAGGCATATTCAGGAGTCGATCGAGAAGGTCCACGGAGTGAACGGCGTCCACGACCTGCACGTCTGGAGTATCGGCTCCGACACGCACGCGCTTTCCTGCCACATCGCCATTGCCGACATTCCACCTTCCGCCAGCGAAGTGATTCTGCGCGAGGTGCAGGATTGCCTGGGGGAGCGCTTCCATATCCATCACACCACGATTCAGTTTGAGCATGCCGCCTGCGAGATTGCCGACGGCTGTATCATTCCGGCCAGTCCGCGGCACGAACACGATCACGAACATGAACACGAACACCAGCACGAATAGCGCTGACCGCTACCGGGCCGTGCACAAACGAGGAGTGAAGGTTCGGGTAAATTCCAGATGGCCGGCCCGTGGAATATCAAGGTTACGGCAGGCGCGGCGGGCGGGCAAGGTCAGCAGACGTTTCCGGTCGTGGTGCACGAACCTTAAAGGTTTGACACGGGAGATACCGGCCGATACCCTACGAATAGAACGTAACCACATAATCAACAGAAACATCTAAGATAGGTATATGAACCTGCGGGGAATTTTGCGCGTGTTGGCCATGCTTCAGCTGCTGCCGGCCCTGGAGAGCGGAGAAGAGACTCTGGTGGGCGGGCAGGCCGTGCTGGAGGGCGTAATGATGCGCTCGCCGCACGCCTGGGCCATAACCGTGCGCAAGCATGGCGGCGAGATGGTTTCGCATTCGGAGCTGCTGGAGCGGCTCTCGGAGAAGCACAAATGGATGGGCTGGCCCGTCATCCGCGGCATCATGACTCTGGGACAGGCCATGTCGCTGGGTTACCGCGCTCTGCGTTATTCCGCCAACGTTGCTCTGGATGAAGCCCAGCCCGAGGCGGAGCCCGGGAAAAAGGTCGAATTGAGCGGGTGGGTGATGGCGGTAAACGTCATGTTTTCCGTCGGGTTTTTCATTTTTGTCTATAAATTCCTGCCGCTGCTGGCAGCCACCGGCATCAAGCGGGCCGTGCCGGCCCTGGGTTCGCAGATCGCCTTCAATCTGGTGGATGGCATCATTCGCATTGCTCTGTTCCTGTTGTTTATATGGGGCATTTCTTTCTGGAACGACATCCGCCGCGTCTATCAGTATCATGGCGCGGAACATAAGACGGTTTTTGCCTTCGAATCCGGCAAACCGCTGTCGATTTCCTCGGCCCAGAAGTTTTCCACCTTTCATCCGCGCTGCGGCACCAGCTTCCTGATGACGGTGATGATCATCTCCATCGTGGTTTATACGCTGGTTCCAGTAACCACCTTTGCCGCGCGGTTTGCGATTCGCATCGCGTTGTTGCCGCTGATTGCCGGGCTTTCGTACGAGATTATCCGCTTTGCCGCCCGCGTGCGGGCCAAGGCATTGCGCGACGGCAAATCCAGCGGTCCGGCAGGTTGGCTGTTTCAGGCGCTTACCCAGCCTGGTCTGTGGCTGCAGCGCATCACCACTCAGCCTCCCAGCGACGATCAGGTGGAATGCGCTATCTCCGCCCTGAATGGCGCCATGGAACTGGAAAAGACGCATGGCGGCGAGTTGGTAGTGGCTTAGGAACGCCATCGGCTCTCGGCCCTCGGCCCTCGGCCGGGTTGAATATGGGGTATGGCGTTCCTCATTGAGATTTCTGGGTATGGTGGGGGTTGGCTATTGCGGCCGAAGGCCGACAGCCGAGGGCCAGTAGTGAATGGGAGGATGCATGAGCGGCTCCTATCAAGATCTGCGGGTATGGCAACATGCAATGGATTTGGCGGTCGATGTTTATAAAGTTACGGAAAGCTTTCCCAAGCACGAACTTTATGGCTTGACCAGCCAGATTAGGCGAGCGGCGATATCCGTGCCGAGCAACATCGCCGAAGGGAAAGGACGCCGCACGGATGCCGATTACTCGGTGTTTCTATTCCGCGCGAGGGGATCGTTGTTGGAAGTGGAAACGCAAGTTATCTTGGCGCGCAGGCTAGAATATGTCAGCGAAGAAGAAGCGACCAGAATCCTTGGCGGAACTGCGGTAGTTGGCAGCGCCCTCACAGGACTGATCAACTCTCTGAAGCCAAAAGCCGCAGGGGCTGCCGCTGGCTGATGGAAACAGCCCTCTTATGGAGCGCCATCGGCTCTCGGCCGTCGGCCCTCGGCCGGGTTGAACATGGGGTATGGCGTTCCTCATCGAGAATTCTGGGCACGGTACACGAGTGGGAACTGGGGGTTGGCTATTGCGGCCGAAGGCCGACAGCCGAGGGCCGAAGGCGAATTTATGCTAGACCGACTGGAACAAATCGAAGCCAGGTATGAAGAACTGACGCAGGCGTTGGCTGCGCCGGACGTGACCAACGATTCCGCGAATTTTCAGAAGCTGGCCAAGAGTCATAGCGAATTGGCGACGGTGGTGGATAAGTACCGCCAATATAAAGACCTGAAAAGCGGAATCGCCGAAAGTCAGGCGTTGTTGGCCGATGAAACCGACGCCGATATGCGGGCCTATGCGGAAGAAGAGCTGGAGCGGCTGCAGGCGCGTTTGGCTACCACCGAAGAAGAGTTGAAGATTCTGTTGGTGCCCAAAGATCCCAACGACGATAAGAACGTGGTGCTGGAGATTCGCGCCGGCACCGGCGGCGATGAAGCCACCCTGTTTGTGGCGGAAGTGTTTCGCATGTACAGCCGTTACGCCGAAACGCAGCGCTGGCGTGTGGAAGTGCTTTCCACCTCCGAATCCGGCGTGCACGGACTGAAGGAAGTGATCGCCATCATCGAAGGTCAGGGTGCCTATTCGCGGCTTAAATACGAGAGCGGCGTGCATCGGGTACAGCGCGTGCCGGTGACCGAACAACAGGGACGCGTACACACTTCGGCCGTCACCGTTGCGGTGCTTCCGGAAGTCGAGGATGTGGATGTCAAGATCGAAGCCAAGGATCTCCGTATCGACACGTTCTGTTCGTCCGGCCCCGGCGGACAATCGGTGAATACCACATACTCCGCGGTGCGTATCACCCACCTGCCGACCAACACCGTCGTCAGCTGCCAGGACGAGAAATCGCAGATCAAGAACCGCGAAAAGGGCATGCGCGTGTTGCGCGCCCGTTTGTACGAATTGGAGCGGGAAAAACAGCAGCAGGCGGTAGCCAAGGAACGCCGCGCCATGGTCGGCAGCGGCGACCGCAGCGAAAAAATCCGCACTTACAATTTCCCGCAAAATCGCGTCACCGATCATCGCATCGGTTTAAGCCTGCACCAGCTGGCCGAGGTCATGGACGGCAAACTGCAACCATTTATCGATGCGCTCATCTCCCATTTCCAGTCGGAAAAACTGAAACAGGACGCGGTGTCGACAGCGGGTTAAAGCCGCCGGCATCGCAAGTTTACGGCACTGTCGCCCCGCCGGCAGGCAGGCCGAGGGTTCTGTGGTGAATCAGTCATAATCGTGTGCAAGCGATGATTCTGAGAGAAGCCCTTGATGACGCCGCGACCCGGCTGGAAATGGAAGCCGTCGGCTCTGCGCGCATGAACGCCGAAGTACTGCTGATGTTTACGCTGGCTTGTGACCGCGCTTATCTTTTTGCCCACCCCGAACGCGAACTTACTTTGCAGGAAGTGGACCGGTATGAGCAGGCGCTGGCCGAACGGGCGCGCGGCGTGCCGGCACAGTATATTGTTGGCCACCAGGAGTTCTGGGGACTCGATCTGCTGGTTGGCCCCGCCGTGCTGATTCCGCGTCCGGAGACGGAACATGTGATTGAAACGGTTCTGTCGCTGGTCCGAGACGCTGTGCCGCCGGTCAACGGCGCGCCGGAGCGCAATCTTCAAATCGGTAAGCAGGGTGGATCAGGCCGGAATCTGCAAATTGTCGATATCGGCACCGGAAGCGGATGCATCGCGTTGGCATTGGCGAGCGAATTGGAGGAGGCGGAGATATGGGCGACCGATATTTCAGCGGCGGCGCTGGAGATGGCTCGTGCCAATGCCGCCCGTCTGCAACTGTCCGGGCGTGTGCGCTTCCGCCAGGGCGATCTGTTGGCGGGTATGGATCAATCGCAGCCGCGGTTTGATTTTGTGGTTTCCAATCCTCCATATGTCGGAGAGGACGAGGCGGACAAGGTGCAGCGCGAAGTGAGGAAATTCGAGCCGCAAGAGGCGGTATTTGCCGGCCCGAATGGACTCGACGTGATTGCGCGGCTGATTCCGCAGGCACGGCAGGCGCTGAAGCCGGGCGGCTGGCTGGTCATGGAGATTGGCTATACCCAGGAAAAAGCCGTGCGGGCACTGCTTGTGGAGTGGCCGGAAGTCTGCGTCGTACCTGATTTGCAGGGCATTCCCAGGGTTGTGGCGGCAAGGCAGTAGCCGGCAGTGAGTGCGGCCGGCCGGGGGCCGGGATACCGGTGGATACGAACACTGACTGGGGATACTGGCGGGAACTATCGAGGCATACGCTTTCGTCCCTGCGACAACGAATCACAATCCATTGAGCATCTGGGAAACTTGTGACGAACTGTACTGCGCGGCGGCGCCGCTGGAGCCGCTGCTGCTCGGGATACCCAGATACGTGTCCACGACTGCCGTCGTTATCCCCAGATTTTGGGCGATCTCTTTCACCGACTGTCCCTGGCCCCTCATGGCCTGGGCCTGTGCCGCAATCGAAATCGTAACCCGGTCCTGCTGCGGCTGGGCGCTGCTCGTGGTTTTCGTCTGCGTGTTCTGGGTGTCGGTGGTTGGAGGCGTACTGCTGGAGGGCGCAGTTGCCTGAGTATTGTCGGTACTGAAATTCGAGGAAGCAGTGTCGCTGACCGATGTCGTCGTCATCTGATCCTCCTCCGGACCTTTCTTTGGCTATCTACCCTATCGGCAGAATCCGGATAAACATTAGCCAAGGTGCTCAATTTATTTCATGAAAGGAGGGAGGTGAATATCTCCAGCAGGGTCAATAAGATAGCGGCATAACATCTTTCCTTCCTGCGCTCGCTCCTATCTCCTGGCTTCTTCCTGCTTGGCCAGCATTGCCTGCTGAATCACCCACTCGGCCAGCAATGCGGTATCGCCTGTGGACATGAGAGGCTCTTCGTTCGCCGCGGCTTTCGTGAAGTTCGCAATGGATGGATAATGCACGTTCGAGTGGCTGGGGAGATGTTCGTGGCCTCCGGGGAAAACCAGATCCGGGCCGTTCAAGGGAGTCAATTCGATTTCACCCTCGGTGCCGATGATACGGAATTCGTCGCGGGGCACCTTCGAATGGCGGCGCACATCCACGATGGCGCGCAAGCCGGCGGGATATTCAATCAGCAGCGTGGCATTGTCCTCCACCGGCACACAATGAACCGCATTGCTCAGCTGTGCGGCCACTGCGAGCGGGCGGCCAAAGAGGAAGTTCAGCAGGTCGATCCGGTGGGAGGCAGTGTCGTACAGCGGGCCGCCACCGGCCATTGCCGGATCGAGCAGCCAGGCGCGTTGCCCGCCTTCGGCGGCGAACCAGTCGTGGCAGTTGATTTCCGCCAACACCGGAGTGCCGATTGCGCCTAGGGCCATCAACTGCCTGGCACGGTTTACCTTGGGATAGAAGCGCCGGTAATAGGCAACACCGAGTAATTTCCCCGATTCGCGGCCGGCGTGCGCCATGGTTTCGCTTTCGGCATAATTCATGGCCATCGGCTTTTCGCACAGCACGTGGCGGCCGGCGCGCAGCGCCGCGATGGTGTGGCAGGCATGCAGCGCCACCGGAGTGGCAACATACACGGCGTCAATTGTAGTGTCGGTAAGCGCGTCGTCCAGCGTGGTCCAAACGCGAACACCGGCATATTGCTGCGCTTTCTTCGGATCGCGTGTAACCACGCCATAAAACCGGCTGCCCGGATCCGCCTGGATCGCCGGGATCACCCGCTTGGTGGTAATGTCGCCAATGCCAATAACCAGCCATTTCAACATGCTGCCTATTGTAAATACGAATCCCGGTTACCAGACAAACGGTATCAGCCGGTAACGAACCCGGCCGGCGTATTCTGCGTATCCCTCAAGGCTATGCTGCAGTTCGCGGTCTTCCATGGCGGTGCGACAGGCAATTCCACAGGCAAGAAGGAGCGAAGCCGCAAGACCGCACCAGGAGCCCAGCAGCAACGCAGTCGCCGGAAAATAGATCAGGACGGTTGCATACATAGGATGGCGCACCCGGGCGTAGGGACCGGTGGAAATCACGCGGTGCCCGCGCTCGGTCTGAATCCTGACGGCTACCGAGAGAAATGTATTCTCTCGAAAAACGCGAACCATCTGCCGGAACGATAATCCCATCAACACCCCTCCGGCGCATTGCAGCCACACCGGCATGACGGACCAGCGGAAGCGCACGGCATCCAGGCCCATCAGCACCAGCCAGCCGCACCAGGCAACGATCATGACTAGAAGCAGGACTTTGTCCCAGAAGGGCTGACCTTGCTGAAGCGGAAGCCTGGTGCGCTCGGCAAGAAGCGCGGGATCGTGCCGTTTCAGCACCACCGTGATCCAGAGAATTCCGGCAAAAAAAAGAACGAGGAAGGCCCATCCTGCGGTCCAATGGATCGTACCCGCAGCCCCAAACAGCAAGGCTGCAAGCAGCAGCATTTCCACTCCTATCAGCAGCCAGAGCTTTGCTCCCATCGGTTGCACCTCCGCTATCTTCCACCGGCATTTGCGATCGGCCACAGGATACGCGGAATCAAATGGCGCGGTATCCTCAGGATCCTGAAACCGTCTTTTGCAGAAGCTGACGCACGCGGGCGGCCAAGGCGGCAGGGGTGAACGGCTTGGAGATGAACTGGACGCCGGGATCCAGAATGCCGCGGTGGGCCACCACATCGTCGGTGTAGCCGGACATAAACAATACTTTGGTTTCGGGGCGGAATTTGGCGAAGTTTTCCGCCAGCTGCCGGCCGTTCATATCCGGCATCACGACATCGGTAATCAGCAGGGCGATGGGACCTTGGTGCTCGCGCGCGAGTTGCAGGCCGGCCGCGCCCGAATCGGCATCCAGCACGTTGAAGCCTTCCATTCGCAGCATCTCCAGAATAAGCTCCCGGACTTCGAGCTGATCTTCCACCACAAGAATGGTGTCCTCGCAGGGGGGATGGACGATCTTAGGAGGCAGAGCCTCGATTGGGGGCGGCCCGGCGTGTGCCCGGGGGAAATACAACTTAAAGGTAGTTCCTTTGCCAATTTCGCTGTACGCCCAGATATGGCCGCCAGCCTGCTTCACAATGCCGTAGACCGTGGCCAGGCCGAGCCCGGTTCCCTGACCGGTGCCTTTGGTGGTGAAAAAAGGCTCAAAAATGCGGCTTAACGTGGCTTGATCCATGCCGGCGCCGGAATCAGTAACCGTGAGCTGCAGGTAATCCCCGGGTTCAACTTCGGCGTGGGCGGCGGCATAATTCCGGTCCAGGGTCACATTGGCAGTCTCAATCAGCAGCGAACCAACTCCGGGAATTGCATCGCGCGCATTGGCCGCCAGGTTGATCAGGATCTGATTGATTTGTCCGGGGTCGGCGAGGATGGAATAGGGTTTGGGATGCAGAATCGTTCGCAGTTCAATGTCTTCGCCGATCAAGCGTTGCATCATGCGACCGGTGTCTTCAATCAGCTCGTTGATCTGCAGCAGCCGTGGCTGGATGACCTGCTTGCGGCTGAACGCCAGCAGCTGGCTGGTCAACTCGGCGGCACGGCTGGCGGCTTTGACGACTTCGCTGGCGTGCTCCTTTGACTTGGTATCTGCCGCCGCCGCCAACAGGAGGTATCCGAACCCGATGATGACCGTGAGCAGATTATTGAAGTCGTGGGCTATGCCGCCGGCCAAACGTCCGACACTCTCCAGTTTCTGGCTTTGAAGAAGCTGCTGTTGCAGCGCAGTGCGCTCTTCCTCGGCGCGAACCTGCCCGGAAATATCTCTGGCGCTGGTCTGAACTCCAATTTGCTGGCAGGCTTCGTCGCACATGGGTCCCCAGTTGGCGGAAACCCAGCGCAGCTCGCCTGTC
>CAZUCM010000013.1:0-4710 GCA_964619235.1 uncultured Terriglobales bacterium | reverse complement strand
ACCTTCTCTCCGCGTAACGCGCACTCCCACCCGGCGAGCACGGTGGCGCGATCTTCGGGGTGAACCCAGCAGGCAAAATCCGCAGCTTGCAACTCCGTCAAGGAATAGCCCGTCAGATGCAAGGCGCCGGGATTGGCATAGATGAGCCGGCGTTCGCGGTCGAAGGAAATTGCCATTTCGCTGAGGCTGGAGGTGAGCAACCGCAGATTTCGCTCGGCCTGGCGCAGGGCCTTGCCGGTGGCCTCGGCGCGATTGCGCGCTCCGCGATATGCCACTGCCGCCCAGACGGCGAGCAGGCATAGAATGCCGATCGCGGCCGAAAGCACGCGGTAGTGCCAAAGACTCTCGCGAGTATTCCGCAACCGGATGAACGAAAGCAGATCCTGGGAGGCCGGATATCCCCAGTTCGCGGCGATTCTGGCCGCCGTGCCGTTGTCCACCATATGGTCGAGTTCTTCGCGAATCGCCTCGGCGGCGGCGGGCGCATCCGCGTTGCGAACGGCGGCCATAGCCACCTGCGTCCGGAACGAAGCGATCGGAACAACGCGAAACGGAACCGCCGGGCAGGGATGAGTCTCGATCAAGATAGAGAAGGCGGTGTAGCGTTCCCCAAAAACGGCGCCGACTTCGCCTCGACATAGAAGCTGAATGGCTTCGCGAAGACCGTTGGCGCTTACCGGTTCCAGCTGCGGGAAATGCTCGCGCAACATTTTTTCGGCAATCGGAATGCCGTCGAATGCGACCTTTATATCCTTAAGATCCTTTTCAAACCGGTAGGGGCTGGCGGAGGGAACCAGAAATCCGTAATCGTGATCCTGATAGGGCGTTGTCAGGTAATACTGCTGTTTGCGCGCATCGGTGACGGTCAGCCGGAGCCACAGATCCACCAGCCGGTTGGCCAGAGCTCCATTCGCGTTATGAGGGTACTCCACCCACTTGAGGCGAATTCCACGGCGGCGGGCAGCTTCCTTGATCAGCTCGGTGGAGAAGCCGGTCGGATCTCCATTGGCGCCAGCTATCTGATTGGGAGGATTCTCTTCCCAGCCGATGACGAAGACACGCTGGGCGACCTTCCCCTGCCGCATTTGCAGATAGGCGGCAAAGCATACGATTACCGGGATGGCTATCACGACCCAGAGCCAGCGTCTCAGCTTCATGCCAGGAAACGCCCCTCCCACAGACCCGGAGAAGTCTACACCCTTCGCCGCAAGATTACACCTGCGTTACTCGCTCTGCCTCGTTTTGATCCAAATGGGCGAGCCGACGAAGCCGAAGCGATGGCGGATCTGGTTTTCAATAAAACGCTGGTAGGCGAAGTGCAACTTCACTTTGCGGTCGGTGAAAAGTATGAACGTCGGCGGTGCGGTTACGGCCTGAGTCATGTAATAGATCTTCACCCGGCGCGAGGAGGGAACGCTGGCGCGGTCAAAATCAACCGCCTTCAGGAACCGATTCATCTCCCCGGTGGTGATGCGCTTTTGCCGTTCCCGCGCCACCAGTTCCACCTGCGCAAAAATCTTGTCCGTGTTCTTGCCCAGTGCGGCTGAGACAAAGAGCATGGGCGCATATTCCAGGAATTTAAGCGATTCGCGCACCTGTTGTTCGTATGATTCGCGATCGGCCGGCTGCGTCGAATTGCGGGAAGAATTGCCGCGGAAGGCATCGTGGCCGGCATTGAGCGCGGCCCTGGTCCTTTGGCGCACCGAGGATTTAGCCGCGGAAGCCCCGCTACCCTGCGCTTCCTGGCTGCGCCGCAAAACAAGGTCCCACTTGTTGATGACAATGATGAGGGAGCGTCCGCTTTCGTGAGCATATCCGGCAATGGTGGCATCCAGAGCACTAACCCCTTCGGATGCATCAATCACCAGCAGGGCGATGTCGGCCGCTTCCAGATGCTTGCGCGCCATGACCACCGACAACTTCTCGGCCATCAAATGGGTTTTGCCTTTGCGGCGGATGCCGGCGGTGTCGATAAAGCGGAAGCGCATGCCGTCGCGTACCACCAGTTCATCCACCGCATCGCGCGTGGTTCCGGGGATGGGCGAAACAATGGCGCGGCCTTCGCCGGCCAGCGCATTCAACAGAGTCGACTTGCCCACGTTCGGACGGCCAATGATGGCGACTTTGATCTCCCCGGGGATAGCCTCGCCGGGTGAATCGCCTTCCGGGCTGTCATCTTCCGGCCCGCCGGCCGTAGCGGCTTCCGATTCCAAATCTGTGTTTGAATCTGCGGCGACGGCTTCCGGCTGGGGCGGAAGCACTGCCATGACCGCCTCCAGCAACTCCGCCACGCCGTTGCCGTTTTCCGCGGAAATCGGAAAGAGTTGCCGTATTCCAAGACGATGAAACTCCTCGGCGTACAGCTCCATCTTGGGTGTGTCGATCTTGTTGACGGCCAGGAACAGAGGCTTGCCGCTGCGATGCAGCAGGCGCGCCAATTCCATGTCCGGAGCGGCCAATTCGGTACGCCCATCCACCACCAGAATCACCGCCTGGGCCTCTTCCATGGCGATCTTCGCCTGCTGGTATATGGCGGCGGGAATCAGTTCGGTTTCTTCCGGGATGATGCCGCCGGTATCGACCACGCGCAGGCGCCGTCCGCGCCATTCCGCATCGCCGTATAACCGATCGCGCGTAATCCCCGGCTCGTCGCCTACGATGGCGCGTCTTCGCCCGACGAAGCGGTTGAAAAGCGTGGACTTGCCCACGTTCGGGCGGCCGACAATCACGATGGTGGAGACCTGCGCGTCTTCAGGAGCGGCGAATTGTGTTCTAGTTTTTTTCAATGGTCACGGACTTCAGTTTACAGTATGCGGCCAGGCCGCAATGCTTCCAACCCGGCGAGCGCTCCCCAAAACGGTCAAAGCATCGCAATGTTCTGGCTCCACACTGAAAACTGTAAACTGTAGATATAAGATGGCATCGCAGTCCCAACCCGAACTTCCCCAGGCCCTGCAACACTCGTTGCACAGCTTTTTCGGCCCCAACGGGCTGCTTTCCCGCGCGCATCCGGCCTACGAATTCCGCCGCGGGCAGTTGCAGATGGCGGAGGCGGTGGAACAGGCATTGCAGGAGAAGCGCCACCTGATTGTCGAAGCCGGCACGGGAACCGGCAAGACGCTGGCCTACCTGGTTCCGGTCTTGCGCTCCGGAAAAAGAGTGATTATTTCCACCGCCACCAAGGCGCTCCAGGAGCAGCTCTTCTATAAAGACATTCCATTTCTGGAAGCGGCGATTTTCCCTCAGGGCGATCAGCGGTTGCGCGTCTGTTACATGAAGGGCCGCAACAATTACCTCTGCCGCAAGAAGCTCTATGATCTGGCCGGCCAGCCCATCCTGACTGGACTCGAGGAAATTGAACAGTATGGCGTGATCCGGGACTGGGAAAAGGCGACAGAGACCGGCGATCGTGCCGAGTTGGCCAGTTTGCCCGAGTCCAGCCGGCTGTGGGATAAACTCGATGCCCGCACCGAAGCCTGTCTAGGCTCGAAATGCAGCGAGTTCAGCCGTTGCTTTATCACCGAGATGCGCCGCCGCGCCACTGAAAGCGACATCATCATCGTCAACCATCACCTGTTTTTTGCCGACTTGGCAATCAAGCGTGCCGTGGACGAGGCGGCCGATGCGGGGATTCTGCCCGATTGCGGCGCCGTGATCTTCGATGAAGCGCACGAACTGGAAGACGTGGCCACCAGCTACTTTGGCATTACCATCGGCAACCTGCGTTTTGAAGACCTGATTCGAGACGTCGAAACCATGCTGCGACAGGCCAAGCTTGACGGCCGCCGGGTGGTGACCGCGGCCAACCGCCTGCGGGAACGCGCGGGCACTTTCTTCTCGTTATTGCCACCGGGCTATGGCCGTTACGAATTCAGCCACCGGCGCGAGTTTCTGGAAGAGAACGGGGAGGCCTACCTTCTTTTGCGGCGCGCGCTGGAACATCTGAAAGTTGAAATCCAGGCCCTGCCCGACAAACCGGAAGAGGCGCATAGCTTCATCCGCCGCATTGAGGAATTGACCACTCAGCTTTCCTTTGTCATGGAACAAGAGGATCGCAATACCGTTTTCTGGATCGAGCGCCGGGGCGACTCTGTGCGGCGCCGGAAGAAGACAGGGGACGACACCCCCGCTTCCCCGGGACGCATGGTGTTTTTGCAGGCGACGCCCATCGACGTCTCGCAGATCCTCCGGCAGGTGCTCTTCCAGCAGTTGGAAACGGTTGTGCTGACCTCCGCCACCCTGGCCGTGAATAACGGATACGACTACATCAAGCGCCGTCTGGGCGTCGAGCAGGCGCGCGAACTGGTGGTGCCGTCGCACTTCGATTATGCCAGCCAGGCCCTGCTGTGGGTTCCCTCCGAGATGCCGGATCCGCCCGCTGCCGATTTTGTTTCCGCAGCCGCGGAGAAGATTGCGATGGTGCTGGAGATTACGCGCGGACGGGCTTTTTGCCTGTTCACCAGCTATGCACAGATGCATGAAGTGTACGAGCGTCTGCTGGGCCGGCTGGATTTTCCCGCCTTATTGCAGGGCCAGGCGCCCAAAAACGCGCTACTGGAGGAGTTTCGCTCCACTCCGAATTGCGTGTTGTTTGCCACCTCTTCGTTCTGGCAAGGCGTCGATGTGCAGGGAGAGCAGTTAAGTTGCGTGATTATCGACCGCCTGCCCTTTGCGGTGCCTAACGATCCGGTGGTGGCCGCGCGAGTGCGT
>CAZUCM010000012.1:0-19837 GCA_964619235.1 uncultured Terriglobales bacterium | reverse complement strand
CCGGCTCGGTAGCCATCGGCTCGACCTGCACGCTGTCCAGCGTCTACGATCCGCTCAGCGCTAACGGTCCCACGGCGAACGTCCCTGAAACCGACAGCTTCTCGTTCGACAGTAACGCCAGCAACACGAACTATACGCAGCTGACGCTTACTGCCACGCCGCTATCGACGGTGACTGGGTCGTGGCTGACTGCAAGCGTGATATGCAACAACAAAACCTACGACGGCACCACCACCGAGCCGATCGCCAGCTGCACCTGCACGCTGACGCCTGGTGAGACAGGCGTGACATGCGCGGGGAAGGCGGCGGTCTTCAGTCAATCCACTGTGGGCTGCGGCATCCCGGTCACGATGACCGGCATTACCCTGGGCGGCGCTTCCGGTGGCTACGGCTTAGTCAATACGACCGCCACCACAATTGCCTGCATCTTGCCGGTTACGGTGACGCCCGTCGTAACCGCCAGGAATAAGGTATATGACGGCACCACGACCGAGCCCATCGCGAATACGACCTGCACGCCCGAGGGGGTTTTGGCAGGCGACACGGTGACCTGCGCCGGCGCTTCGGCGGTTTTTGCCTTGGCGGATGCGGCGAGCAGCATCGTGGTAACTGTGTCTGGGATCACGCTGAACGGCGCGGCAGCCGGCAATTACCTGTTGTCATCCACTTCGGCGGTGACCACCGCCGGCATCACGCCAGCCAATCAGAGCCCGAGCACCAGCTGCTACGGTGGCCCCTATGACGGCAATCCGCATAGCTGTACCATCAGTGGCGGCATTGGTTGTCCTGCATTTCCTTTGTTTACCGACGTTCCCGGCGGTTCGGTTAACGTATCCTGCGCGGGCAACGTCGACTACTACCCGTCGGTGGTTGCGGGCACCGTTGTAATTAATCCGATCCTGCCGCGGCTGATTCTGGATTGCCATAATGGCCCGGCCGATGGCACTCCACACACCTGCACTTGCACCGCCACGGGCCTCAACGGAGCACCGGTAGCCGGCTCGTGCAGTATCTCTTACAGCAGCGGAATGCCACCTTCGGCTGCCGGAATCTATACGGTGACAGCCAGCTTCGACAGTCTGAACCGTGATTACACCAGCGTGACGGCTTCGGCGATCCTGACGATCACTCCCTCGATCATTCCCACAATCAACTTCGCTCCCGGCTCGTTGACCGGCACCTATGGAACGCCGCTCAACTTGAAACAGCTGTGCAAGAGCGTGACCGTGAGTGCAGTCGAGAACGTTACGGCGAATGGTAAGCTGAGCGCCATCCTGGAGAACGTTTTAGCAGACGGCACCCTTACCTTTACCGACAGCATTACCGCCAACGTTAACGGCGCGATGCAAAACACTTTTGGCTGCACGGATAACGTGGTTCTCTCTGCCGGCGCCAATGTCATCACTGCCACCTGGACCCCGACGACGGAACCTCCAAGTCCGAATCCCGCGTTTGCGGCCGTAACTTCGGCGGCGGAGACCATCACCGTCAGTCAATACAAGCCGGTTCTGAAGTTCAAGCCGCCGGCGAAGCTGCAGTATCCCGGATCGGTGACCGCCAAGAGCTGGTTCCAGGATGCAACGGCAAGCGAAACGTATACCAAGGGTGGGGCAAACGTTGCCGGCAGCTGGACCTTCAGCGATTCCTATACCGACGAAAGCAAGAACGTCTCGACGATTATGCTGAATTCGGCCGGCGGTGACACGTTGCATGCCGGAACGCACGTCATCACCGCCGCATTTACGCCCAACGATGCGACTGATTTCACGGGCGGGTCGGAGACGGCAACGATCACCGTGACACCGGGCAAGCTGACGGTCAGTTATCCAGCGGAGGGGGCGACTCCGATTGTTTACGGCCGGGCGCTCGACGATACATACTTCCAGGCAATCGCCAAGAACCAGGACGGAGGCGAGGTTACTGCCGCTTGCAGTTACACCGCCGACCTTGGCGGCAACGTTGTCACCGCGATCCCGGGTACGGTTCTGCCGGTGGGAAGCTACAAGATCATGGCGAACTGTGCGCCGGCGGATGCGAACGATTACTCGATCCCGGCGGCAGCCAAGGAAGCGGTGAAGGTGGTCGCTTTCCCGCTTGATTATCTCATCCTGTCGACCACCTACCGGCCAGCCTCGATGGTGGCCGGTGCGGCCGTCGGCGCGGCTCAAACGACCAATGCCGTGCCGTTGACGTTCACGAACCCGTACAACCAGGAAACCATCCACTGTCCGGTCAACGCCACTGGCGGCGGATGGAGTTTCAAGCCGGCGGCGGGAACCGTCGAGGCGCATGCCACGACTGTGACGGCAACAGCTACATGCATTCCGGTGACCGCCAGCGGCGCCGTGGACACGAACTACATTAAGGGCGTGGCCACGGGTTCGATCACGGTGGTCGCCGCAACTGACTGATAGCAAACGGGCCCCGAGTTGGGTTGATCGCCCATTCGCTTATCGATCACCGGCGGAATCGTTCATGATTCCGCCGGTTTTTCAGCTCCGAATTGCCCCTCCGAATGTTCAAGGGATGCAAGTCTTCCAGCCGTCCAGGTAACGCGAAAGGGTTAACGTAGTGTGACGCCAGGCGGCGGGGAAGAGTGTTTGTGGAAATCGTGAAACGATAACTTGCTCCCGAAACGGGAATGCATGTTGTCGATTTGTGTGATTCTGCGCAAGTAATCGTTTGACAGGCATTCCGCGTCGCTTAGAATAACTGCGTCTCACACTTGTCGTCTCGGCAGAAATCTTTAACGAAGCAGTTCATAACAAGACTTAGGGCCTCTTCCACTCGGGCAGCACAGCAGAGCGAAGATGCGCAGCGTGCCGTAATATGCGGAGTCGCCGCGTGCCATGTCCCGTTAACTCAGCTTGCGGAGGATGAAATGAAAGGTTTAGTTGGTCAGACGTGCACTTCAGCTGCTCTTCTTCGGAAAATTTTCTTTCTGCTGGTGGTTGTGCTGCTTGCTGTGGCGACATTCGCCCAGACCCCCAGAGCGATTCCATACTACGTCAGCGTATTTGCCGGGATACCCGGAGAGTCAAGCGCCACCTTTCCGTATACCGTTGGGGCGGCGTGTCCCAGCGGAAAAATTGCGCTCGATAAATACGGGGATGGCTGCCTGGTGACCGAGGCCGTTTTTGACGCGGCTGCAGCGGTCGTCTTCGACAGTAATGGCAATGCCTATATTGCAGATGCCGATCCCAGCGCGAACTTCGGTTTTGTGCGGAAGGTCGATGCGGTTACCGGCATCATCACCATGTTTGCCGGCGGGATGACCGCGGCTTCCAGTTCCGGCAGTCCCTGCGCAGCTTATACCAAAGGCGGCAATACCGGCCCCGATCTGGCGGTTAGCGACCTGGCTTTCGCGAATCCGACAGAGGGTGACGGTTGTCCCGGTGAGGATCCGGTCACGGGTGCGCCTTACACTTATTTCAAGAGCATCCGCGGTTTGGCGATTGACGCCAACTATTTATACATCGCCGATTACGGCAACAGTAAGATTCGCAAGATCAGTCTCTCCACCGCCGCTCCGGTGGACCCTTACCACTATTATGCCAACGAAGTGGAACCGGTTGCCGGCTATGGCAGCAGCCTCTGGAGCCAGGACGGCTCGGTAAACACGGTGCAGATCAAGAATCCATATGCAATTGCCGTGGATTCTTCGGGGAATATTTTCTTTTCCGACCAGGGAGGCAACTCCGTACGCAAGGTAACTCCAACCGTATACTCTGTGGTCAATGGCGGCATTACGGTTACACCAGGTTCGATCATAACGGTCTTGAACTGCGCTGCCAGCGGCAGCGTCTGCACAACGCCAGTCGCGGGTTGCCCAGCGGTCGAAGTACCAAGCACTCCCGCACAGAACACCAAGACGAACACCGTGACCGGCCTGGCCTTTGATTCGAAGGGCAATCTGTATGCCGCGGCCAAGGGCTGTTATTCCATCGACATGCTTGAGGCCGGAGTCGACGGTGTCACTGGCAGTGACCCAGTAGCCCTGCTGGTGGGTTCGGGCGTGAACGGCACGAACGGCGACGGCGCCTGGATACCGGCCTTCAATAGCACCCTCATTGCCCAGAGCGGCACTCGCGGTATTACCGCCGGCCCAAACGGCTCCACCATGTACATCATCAACAGCACCAATGCGTGGATCTACGATCCCACCGATACCGCCAATGGCGCAGTCGGCGGCTGGATGCATGAGATCTGGGGCGGCAACACCTCGGGTGAGAAGAATTGCAAATCGACAGATGGGACTTATTACAACTGTCCCGCTCCCGATTCGGCCTTCAGCAGTACCTACGGTGGTGGAACGATCGACCCAACCGGCAGTCTCTATGTTGCCGACACTGGCGATAATATGATTCTGAAAGCCAGCACCGGCACCGATTTTATCGGCTTCGGACCGGCAGTCAGCGTTGTCAATGGGAACAATCAGTTCAACGACTTGCTGATCCACGGCGGCAGCAGCTTCTCGGTTTCTCCAACCCCTCCCTTTGTTCTTTCGCAGTTGGGATGCTCGACCTACGCCGTCGGCGACCTGGGAAGCGACTGTACGTTTACGCTGGATTATGTTCCCACGGCGAACGGTCTGCAAACCGGAACTCTTAACGCAAGCGGTACGCTCATCCCGGTGCGCGGATCCGGAATCGGCTTCCCGTACTGGGTGTGGGCCAACGTGACCTGCGCCAACAAGGTATATGACGGTACCACCAACGAGTCCCTTTCAGCTTGCAGCTGCGGTCTGACATTGGGGACTGTCTCCGGTGGCACTGCGGTGACGGACCCGAACGTCAGCTGCGTGATTACCTCGGTTTCGCTTAACCAGTCCCTGGCGAGTGCCGACGTGACGGCAACGGCGCAGGTTTCCCTGACCGGCACGAACGCCGGCAAGTACATCCTGTCGGATCCCGTCACTACTACCTCGATCAACATTAATCCAGCCCCGGTGACGGCCAACGTAACCGGCGCCAACAAGGTTTACGACGGAACCACCAGCGAGCCCATCGCCAACACCACCTGTACGGTGACGGGGAATTTGCCGGGTGATGTAGTAACCTGTGCCGGCGGCTCGGCGGTTTTCGCCTCGCCGAACGCGGGAAGCGGAGTCGTTGTGACGGTGTCGGGAATTACCCTGGGCGGTACGGCAGCGGGTAATTATGTGCTGTCGTCCACACTTGCCACCACCACCGCCACCATAGGCCAGGCTACCCCGAAGTTGAGCATCGCCTGTCCCTCGGGCGTCTACAATGGATCGCCCTATACGTGCACGGAAACGGCTCTGGGCGTGGATGGCGTAACGCCGGTTGCGGGCTCGTTCGCTTGTGTTCAGGCAAGCGAAACCGATACCGGAACCTATAATGCCAGCTGTACCTTTACCAGTACCGATCCCAACTATCTGAGCGGCGGCACAGTCAGCGGCTCGTTTACGATTACCGCAGCCACTCAGGCCCCGGTCATCAAGTGCTACAACGGCCTTTATGACGGCACGCCCCATTCCTGTACCATCAGTAACGGTATTGGTTGCGCTACGCCGGCTTCCTATACCGACGTCCCCGGAGGTCCGGTCAGCGTGACCTGCGCGGGCGATAAGGACCACAATGCAGCGACTGTCAACGGTACGGTGACGGTGATTGCCATTGCCCCTGCCTTGAGTATTACCTGTAACTCCGGCTTGGCCAACGGCTACCCGCGTACCTGCAGTTGCACGGCCTCGGGTCCTGGCGGAGCGGTACCCCCCGGTGTCTGCAACCTTACCTACAACGGCTCTACGGCGGCGCCTGCGGCTGCCGGAAACTATGCGATTGTGGGGCAATTCAGCAGCAGCAGCGTCGATTATCTTGCTGGAGCGGCTGCGACAACGCTGGTCATCAATCCCTCGACTCTGCCCACGATCACCTATGCTCCGACCCCGTTAGCCGGCATATATGGCACGGCACTCAACGTGAAGCAGTTATGCAAGTACGTTACAGTGACCGCGGTCGAATCCGTCGTGGCCAGAGGTAAGACGACCCCGACCACGGAAAACATAGTCGCGGACGGCACGATTACTTTTACCGATTCGATTCCCGCCAGCGTAAACGGCCTGAGTACTTTGCAAACCACCTTCGGATGCACGGACACGGTGGTTCCGTCGGCCGGCCCCAATGTCATCACGGCCACATGGACCCCGGGCACTGCCGCGAATCAGCTTCCGATTACCGGAAATCCTTCGTTCGTGGCTGTGACCTCGGCTCCGAAAACCATCAACGTCAGCCAATACGTGCCGGCTCTGAAGTTCAAGCCCACGGCGAGGCCGCAATATCCGCTGTCGATTACCGATACGGTTACCTATCTGGCTCCCACTGCCACCGAGAAATTTACCAGGGGTGGAGCGCCGGTCGCCGGTACGTGGGCCTTCAGCGATACGTACACTCCCAGCGGATCGGCGACGGCCAATCCGGCTATCCCGCTGAATCCCGCCGGTCACGATCTATTGCACGCCGGTGCTCATGAAATCACCGCGACCTTTACGCCTGAGGATACGAACGATTATCAGGCTGGTTCGGTAATCGCAACGATCAACATAAAACAAGGCAGACTGACGGTTGCATACACAAAACCGGACACAACTGGTCTCACCTATGGCCAGGGTCTGACTCCGGCTTACTTCACGGCGGTGACTACCAATCAGGTTGGAACCGACGTTACCAGCGATATATGCGGCAGCATCGCTTATACCGATGGCGTGGGCGGTACCCCGATCGATCCCACCGCTGACGTTGTTCTGGCGGCAGGCAGCCACAAGATTGCGGCGGCTTGCGCATCCAACGATACGGTTGATTATCCGGACCCGAAGGCGGCTACGGAAGCGGTTAAGGTATCGACTTACCTGGTTACTCCGCTGTTGACCTATACCCCGGCGAACCTGGCAGTCGGCGGAACCGTCGGCACCGCGCAGACTCTCGGTGCTGTCAACAGCCCGGTGAATCCATACAACAACGAAGCCATCGTCTGTGCCTGGGTGTTTTCCCCGGTAGCGGGAACCGCCGAGCCGAAGGCTAAGGCAATTTCGGCGAAGGCCACTTGCACCCCGCAACGCGGCAGCGGGGTGGATCCAAACTACAAGGCGGGTACCGTTTTGGCGACCTACAGCGTTAAATAACCGTAACCGGCCGTTGAGATTGATTGCTCGATGGCCGTTTGCAGAGATGACGGCGGAATCGGTTTCGATTCCGCCGTTTTTTTCGATGAGCATGATCTGAAGCCCGGCGGCATCAGGCGGTCACGTATTCCGCGGGTTTGAGCACAACGCAAGGAAAGAGTTCTAATCCCGAAATGGGAAGGCTGCTGGCGATGCTGCGTGATATTGGCCTGATATTCATTTGACAGGGCCAGCCGATCGCATAAAATGTTTGCGTCTCGCAATTGTCGTCTTATCTCGTTCTTTACATCAATAATCTATGGATTGGCCATACCAGGGCAGCGGAAGCGTGGGAAGGCGAGTGGCAGGTTGTATTTTATGGAATTTCCGCCAGGCAGGCCTTGGTATCTCAGGTTGCGGAGGATGCGATGAATAGTCATACCCACCTGGAGTGCACTTCGAAAGCTTCTTTTCGAACGGTTTTTTTCCTACTCATGATTGGGCTGCTGGCGACGGCAGCGTTCGCCCAAACGGCGGTAGTGATTCCTTACATGGACAGCGCCTTCGCCGGCATTGGCACAACCGAGTCGAGTCCGTATCTTGGAGCCACTCCATCCAGCCCCATTGCGTGTATCAGCGGCGCTGGATATGCGACGGACTCCGACGGCAACGGTTGTCTGGCCACTGCAGCCGTATTAAACGAGCCGTATTCCATTGTCTTCGATAGCTCCGGTAATGCTTACATCGCAGACCACGATTCTGCGGGCTCCTCCTATGTACGCAAAGTCGATGCCGTCACCGGCATTATCAGTATGTTTGCCGGTGGCCTGAGCGCGAAGGCTGCCGCCAGCCCCTGCGCCGGCTACACTTATAATGGTTATACGGGCCAGGATACGGTTGTTGCCGCCGTCGCCGGGGTGAACACCACCGCGGGCGATGGCTGCCCGGCGACGGATCCGACCACGGGCGTTCCTTACTCGTATTTCGAAGGCATCCGCGATCTCGCGGTCGATCCCTCTTCCACTTGGCTTTATATCGCCGATTTCAGCGCCAGCCATGTGCGCCGCGTTAGCCTGGCCGACACTCCGGCCCCGTACGCATGGTATATTCACGAACTGCAGCCGGTGGCCGGCAACGGCAGCAGCGGCTATGCCGCTGACGGAACAGCATCCAACGCGGCCGTCATTAAGAACCCTTATTCCATTGCCGTGGACTCGCAAAACTTCGTCGTCTTTGGCGACCAGTCCGGGAATGCGGTGCGCAGGTTTGCCGCACCCTCCTATAGCTCGGACGGCACCGCTCTCGTCTATGGCGCCTTGAGCACCATCGTGAATTGCCCCGCAGGCGGCACCTGTCCAACTGCCCCCAGTGCGGGTTGCCCGGGGGCCAATCCCGGTGCTGGACCTTCAAAGACGCTTGCCGCCTCCATCGTAACCAGCATTGCGTTCGACTCCGCCGGCAACATGTATATAGCGGCTTCGAAGTGCTATTCGGTGTATAGGATTGCCGCCAATGCCGAGGGCGTGATTGACGGCACTACCCAGATGACGACCCTGATGGGAGATGGCGAACCAGGGAACAATGACGACGGTAGCTGGATTCGGGCATTTTCCGGCGCTCCGCAGAGCAGCATGCGCGGCGTCATCTCCGCGGGTGGCCTCAATATGTACATCACCGAGAACACCAGCGTGTGGTTCTACGAAGCTGATGCGACTGGGGCTAACGACGGCTGGATCCATCGGATCATGGCAACCGCGAGCACTTTAGGGGTGGGTTGCGGCGGCAGCGATAACTTGAACGGCGCTGCTTCCTATTGGGGCTGTCCTGCTCCTTATGCGGAATTCCAGGGCGGCAGCAACGGCGGCAAAGGATCGGTCGACGCGTATGGCAACCTGTACATTGCCGACGGCGGCGGCGCTGTGGTGCAAAAGCTTGCCACCGGCCTGGATTTTGAAGGCACGGCGCCCGAGGTCCAGGTCCCTGTTGGAAGCTTCGAGTCCGACACAGTGCTTATTCACATGGCCGGCGGGTCTGAGCCCGTCATTTCGATCACCGGTCCTTTCACACTCACCTTGTTGGAAGCCTATTTGAATGGCACGGCTAATTGCATGCAATATACCTCCGGCGATCTCGACATGGATTGCTTATATGCTTTGACCTACACTCCTACGGCAAGCGGCCAGCAAATCGGGACTCTTACGGTGAACGGCACCAGCTTTCCGGTGGATGGGCTGGGCGGTTCCAGCGGCCCGCCGGTGACGATCACTTGCGACAACGTTACGAAAAACTATTGCCAGGCGAATCCCGCGTTCACCTATACGGTGACGCCGCCGGTTTCGAATTGGACGGTGCCGCCCGTTTGCGGTGGTGTGGGACCGATGCCCGCGGCGGGGTCTTCCTTCATTCCCGTTACCAATTGTCAAAGTCTGTTTGCGCCGGGTGACGGTCCATTCAGCTGTGTACAGGGGACACTTACCGTAACCCCAGGAGTGCCGGCGGTATCGGAGAATTGCGGCACCTATACGTATGACGGCACTGCCAAGGCCTGTACCGCCTCGGCTTTGGGATGCGATGGCGTAACGCCGGTAGCCGGTACGTTCAGCTATGCCCCCGGGCCGGAAACCAATGCCGGGAGCTACGCGGAAACGGCGACGTTCACCAGTAGCGACCCTAACTTCATGAGCGGCGGGTCGGCCACTGCCACGCTGACCATCAACCCGGCCAAAGCGGCCCTGAGCCTGAGTTGCCCTGAGGCCACGGACGACGGAAGCCCGCACTCCTGCACCGGTACGGCAACGGGTGTAGGCGGAGCGCCGGTTGCCGGTACTTGGATTTGCACATACAGCGGCGGTCCGCTCCCTCCTGTCGGCCCTCCTCTTGGTCCCGGCAGCTACAACGTGGTCTGCACCTTTACCTCCAGCGATCCCAATTATGTTGGCGGCACCGTCAGCGGCACTTTGATCATCGATCCGGTCGGGATGCAAATTGTTGTGGTCCAGGTCCCGAACATGTCCATGACATACGGCGGGCCTGTGCCGGCCTTGCCTACGCAACTGTGGTATAGCCCACCCTGCCCGACGGGACTTGTTTGTGTCGCCACGGTGGATCCTGTCTCGGCCAGTTGTACGACGACGGCGACCAGTAGCTCTCCTGTCGGAAGCTACGCGATCAATTGTTCCATCACCCAGACGGTTCCGAATATCATCTTCCAGGTGTTGCCGGGCACCATGCAGGTGTTGCCGGCGACGCCGGTGTTATCGATGATCTGCGTTGAGGTCACCTATGACGCCACTCCGCACTCCTGCACTGGTTCCGCAACCGGCGTAGGCGGAGTGACGGTAGCCGGAACCTTCGTTTTCAGCCTGCCAAGTGAGATCAATGCCGGGACCTACCCGGAAGCGGCGACGTTCACCAGCAGCGATCCCAACTATGCGAGTGGCGGCGCAGCCACCGGCACGTTGATCATAGACAAGGCGACGCCGAATGTGACGGTTGCCTGTCCCACGGTCATTTACGGCGGCACGCCCCCGATTTCTTGTACGGTCATGGCGACAGGTGTGGGAGGCGTCACGGTGCCGGGACATGTGAGTTGTGGCCTGGGCGGGTGGCCAGTGTGGCCCGTCAACGCCGGAGTTTACAGCTATAATTGCGTGTTCATCAGCGATGATCCGAACTACAGGAATGTTTCGTTCACACTTCCGATCACAATTAATCCATTTCCTCCGGGGCCGATCCAGCCGCCGATATGTGCGGTTCCCTATGACGGCCAACCGCACTATTGTCCCCTGCCATTACCGCCGGGAGTTGGTGGGAATCCAGTCAATGGCCAGTGGAATTGCAACCTGCTGTCGGCAACCAATGCGGGAAAATATCCGATTGCGTGCACCTTTGCCAGCGCGGACCCGAACTATGCCAGTGGTTTGAGCGGCACTGCCACGCTGACCATCACTCAGGCTGCGGCGACCGTGAGTTGTCCGTATCCGTCTGGGGCTGGGCGGCCAGTTCCCTATATTGCGTACACCGCGGGTGAAATATCTGTATGTACGGCAAGTGCCGGCAGCGCTCCGCCGCCGTTGATCACCTATAGGAGCGTTTCCGGGAGCGCCATCCTGGCGCCGGACGGCCGTGGCGTGTTGCTCTCTACAACGTTGGGCACGGTGTTCCTGAACGCCTGGATAGGCGGTCCGGGGACCAATTACGTGAACGTGGGTACGGCAGGCTATTTTACAACCGCAAAGAACGCGCCGAGTATTACCTGTGGCACGTTGCCGGATGTGCAGTACGGTGCGGCGGCAATTTTGCTCACGGTATGCAGCGGCGGCGACTCTGCGCCTGTGGTGTACAGGGTGGTGTCCGGACCGGGCATGCTTGCGGGTTTTGCGGGCAGTCAAAGCCTGGTCATCCGAGGGGCTGGGCTGATTACGCTGAGCGTAACGGAAGCCGGTACCGCGGGTTTTACCATGGCCGGCAACCAGCAGGTGACGCAGAACGTAACCCAGGCGCCGCTGGACATCACTGCGGATCCGAAGGACTGGACGTTTGGCACCGCGGAGCCCAGATTCACGGCCAGTGCCGGAACGGGCCAGTTGGTGGGGAACGACCAGTTGCCTAAACTGATCTACACAACCAATCTTCCGGACGGAGCGGCTTCTCCGCTGGGGACCTATACGATCACTCCGGTCGCGCCAACTACGGGCAAGATTGCCACTGACTACTCTATCAAGGTCCACGGCAACAACTTGAACTACCAGGCGAACACGTTTGCGGGCAAGATTGTCGTAGCGCCGTTGGTACGCGCGTTTGGCGCAGTCTCCGTCAGCAGGACCAAATCAAAAACCCTTACCGTCGAGGTCACGAACAACACCGGTGCGGACGTCACATTTACGGCGGCAGTCTCCGGGGATACCGGGGAAGTCAGCGTCGTGAATGAAGCTACCGGGACGGGCACTACATGTGAGGCATACAGGCTGGGCACGGGAGCGAATCCGAAGGTCTGCATGTTCAGCGTAACTTACACGCCGGCGGCGGTGGGCGCCATGCCGGCAACGACAGTGCAAATCACGGCCGATCCGGCGTTGCCCAACATGCCCGCAGGACCGGTGACGGTCAGCGGCCAGGGAATCAAATAACGTGAACCGGAGGTAGTGGCAAAGAGAGTTTGTCGTATCTGGAAGGCCCAGCCGCAAGGTGGGGCCTTCATTTTTTTGTGCGGGCCGGGCAACATTCGTCATGCGCGAATCAAACCGCCCGGGGGAAGTTGCAGAGGCGGAAAATGGCCTTCCATGCGGCAAAGAATCCGATTTGCCGCTCATGCCGCGTTTATGAAGTCTTTAGGCGCTTTTTCGTAAATCTTTAGACCCTCCGAAATCTAAGTTGGTAGCCGTCGAGAAAGCCGCGGCGACTAGAGGAGGTTGCGATGAAGCGGTTTTTGAGTGAGATCATTGGTCTTGCGATGTTGTTAACGTTGGCGGGGGCCGCATGGGCGGAATCGGCTACCGGCACCGAGCAGACGTTGACGGGCACCGTTACTTGCGCTTCGAGAATCAGCGGGCGCTATACCTGCCATAAGGGACAAACCCTGATGACCTGCACAGTGGCCTGCGTCGATCGGGGATCCAACTATGCATTGCTGGTGAACGGAAACTCGGCCTTTCTGCTGGAAGGTGATACGTCCAAGCTCGATCAATATGCCGGCGGTCCTGCGACCGTGACAGGCCAGGTTGAGGCAGGCGAGAACATCATGATGGTTGAATCCGTTACCAAGGCCCGCAAGCTGGGCCACATCGAATCCGTTGCCCAGACGGTGTCCGATGCACCCGCGTCTGCTGCAAAGTAGGCGAAGTCCCCCCGGCCTCAAGGCTGATCCTGCCGGCGGTGACCATAGATTTCGAGGGACATGCCGATGGCGAGGCGCAAACGCCTCGCCATCGGATTATTCCTTGAGAGCACCCCATTCACCTTCTTGAGCCCCGCCCTTCCGCTCTACCGACCGACTCTGCGACAATTCCTGCGAGGCATTCGTGGGAAAAACGCAGGCCATCGCCGTCGCACTCCTTCTTTTGTTTCCATCCCTGTGCTGGGGATGGGGGCGGGAAGGGCATCGCATCATCGCAAAAGTTGCCGAACGGCATTTGAACGAGAACACCAGAGTTATGGTGCGATCGTTGCTCGGCAGTCAACGGCTGGATTCCATTGCTTCCTGGGCCGACGAGGTGCGTGAGCGACGTCCGGAGACCGGTCCCTGGCACTACGTCAACATTCCGCCAGGCGGCAAGTACGATGCCCGCCGGGATTGCCCAATGCCAAACAGCTGCGTCGTCGAGAAGATCGCGGAATTCTCGAAGGTGTTGCGGGACAGGAATGCGTCGCGGAGGCGGCGGATCGAGGCGCTCAAATTTCTCGTCCATTTCGTCGGCGATATCCACCAGCCGCTGCATACCGTGGGCGAGGCGGAGGACGGCAACCGCATTCGGGTGCGGTTCCTGGGCCATGAACTCTGCGGCCCATACGATTGCAACCTGCACGGGGTGTGGGATACCAGTATGATCCTGCACGCCGGGTTGCGGCCGGAAGCATACGCAGCGCGCCTGGAAGGATTGATTCAGCAGGAGCGACTGGAGGCACGCAGCGGCGGCACGCCCGAACAGTGGGCGGATGAGTCGGTGCGGCTGGTCAGGTCGGCCTGGGTGGGCGACGGAACGGATCTGGACGAAGCCTATTACCGGCGGGAGATCACGGTCGTGAACTGGCAAATGGCACTGGCGGGACTGCGGCTGGCAAGACTGCTGAACGAAACCCTCGGGAAGATGACGCCACGTGATTTTCGCTGATGACTGTTACATCGGTTACCATTTGGGTTCCGCCGAACCATGAGGTGCTCACCCAAAAGTGGTATGCTGCTGGCGCCGACTCATGCGGGAAGAATCCGTCATCATCGAATCGCCTGCGCGCGGAAGTGTCCCTGCGGCCCTGGCCTCGGGCTGGCGCTGGCTGCTGGTGGCCTGCGTGGCCGTCGTGCTCTATTTTCCGGTCTTGCGATTGCTGGTGGCGCAATGGTGGGACGATCCGAATTACTCGCACGGCTTTCTGATTCCGTTATTCGCCGCCTTCGTCATCTGGGAGCGGCGTGAGCGGCTGTGCCGGATTGCGGCCAAGCCGGCGCTGAGCGGTCTGGTCTTGCTGATAGCCTCTCTGGCGCTGCTCTTTCTGGGATTGCTGGGCGCGGAGTTGTTCCTGGCGCGTATCTCGCTGGTGGGGGTGATCCTCGGACTTTTGCTGTTCCTGCGGGGATGGCCGCTGGTACGAGCGCTGCTGTTTCCCCTGGCGGCTTTGCTGCTGATGATCCCCTTACCCACGATTGTTTACAACCAGATGGTATTCCCGCTGCAACTGCTGGCCTCGCGGCTGGCCGCCGGCACGCTGCAGACCTGCCATATCATGCCGGTGTTGCGGGAAGGCAATATCCTGATTCTGCCGAATGCGACCCTGGAAGTGGCGGACGCGTGCAGCGGAATCCGCTCGCTGATGTCGTTGCTGGCCTTCACCGTGATGTACGGCTATCTGGCCGAGCCCAAGGGTTGGATCCGCTGGCTGCTGTGTGTCGCAGTGGCGCCGGTCGCGGTTTTCAGCAATGCCGTACGCGTTATCTTTGCCTCGGTGGGCTCGCGATACTGGGGAGAAGAGGTTGTCGAGGGTTGGCCGCATCTGCTTTCCGGCATCGTCCTGTTTGTAGTGGCGACGCTGGCGATGATCGGATTCCATTGTCTGGTTCGCCTGCTGGCTGGAGAAAGAGCCGAAAAGACCGCAGATGGGGGCGCCGATCCGCCGCCACAGTGCGCCACGACCGGGTCTGCCGGGGACTCCGGTCTGGCGAGCGGCGCTGCGCGCTGGTGGATTGCAGTTGCGATTCTGGCGCTGGCAGCTCTGGGTACCCATACCATGCGGCACGGCCAGAACATGCCGTTGCGGGCGCCTTTGCAGAGCATTCCCCGGCAGATCGAAGGGTGGCAGGGCGCCGACGATCCTCTGGATGCAAAGATCCTGGCAATGACCGGGGTGGACGATTATCTCAATCGGGCTTACATCCGGGGCGCCGATTATATGGGGTTGTATATCGGGTATTACCGGACCCAGGCCACGGGCGACACCATTCATTCGCCCAAGAATTGTCTGCCGGGCAGCGGCTGGCAGCCTGTAAGTTCGTCGACTGTGGAATTGGAGGCGCCGGGCGGCCGCAGCGTTCCGGTGAACTCCTATGTAATTCAAAAGGGCGCCGAGCGCCAGGTGGTTTTGTACTGGTATCAGTCGCAGCGGCGGGTGATGGCCAGCGAGTATCGGGCCAAGTTCTATATGATCGCGGATGCGCTCCGCTGGAACCGTACCGACGGGGCCCTGGTGCGTATCGCAGCACCCATCGCGGGCGACGAGATGCAAACGCGCGAACAGGCGCGGCGCTTCGCGCAACAAGTTCTGCCCCAGCTGAATGAGATTTTGCCATGAGTGCCGGCGGTTCCCCCCTCCGGTCTCGCGTATCCCGCCAGAGTCACAGGGTGGCGGACGGGGGACGGGAGAGGTTTATAGGCGAGAGAAGATTATGCAAAAGCAAAGGTTCCTACTCGGGTTCATAACGGCGCTGTTGCTGGCGTTGACCTTGGGATGTTCGCGAAATCCGGAGGCCGCCAAGCGGCGCTACATGGAAAGCGGGCAACGCTACCTGGATCAGGGCAAGTACCAGGAGGCCCAGGTGCAGTTCCGGAATGCGTTAAAGCTGGATCCACGGTTTATCGAAGCCTATTTGCGAATGGCGAAGGCCGATGTAGCCGCGGCGCAATGGAACCAGGCGTTTGCGACTTTGCAGCAGGCACTTAGCGTGGATCCCAGCCGCAACGACGTGCGCCTGAACATCGGCCAGATTTATCTGGCGGCGCATCAGTTCGATAAGGCGCAGGATACGGGAAAGCTGGTGCTGGAAAAAGATCCGAAGAATACCGGAGCGCTGCAGCTCTATGCCACCGCTTCGCTGGGGCTGGAGCAATACGACAATGCGCTGCTTGCGCTCAAGAAAATTGTGGAGCTGTTGCCCAAAGATCCCGCCGGATACGTAAATCTGGGACTGGCGCAGCTGACCCTGCGCCAGTATCCGGAGGCGGAGCGCAGTTTGCGGCGGGCGGTGGAAGCGGATGCGAAATTTGTGCCGGCCTATTCCGATCTGGCGAATTTCTACCGCTTGCAAAAGCAGTTGCCGCAGGCCGAACAGGTGTTGCAGCAGGGGATTGGGCAGGTGCCGGATGCCGCGCCGCTGTATATTCTCTGGGCCCAGGTGCTTACCTCGCAAAACAAGAATGCCGCCGCGGAATCGCTGCTGCAGCGTTTGGAGCAGAGCAGCGGCAAGACGCCGGATGTGGCCATGGCTCTGGGCGAGTTTTACTCGCAGTCCAGGAATTCCGGCAGAGCGCTGGAGGTGTATCAGCGGGGCCTGGAGGCCAATCCGAAGAACCTGGATCTGAAGACTCGCGTCGTGGAACTGTACGCCAATACCAACCGCATCGCCGATGCCGAGGCCCTGAACGAGCAGGTGTTGAAGGCCAATCCCAAGAGTCCGGCCGGCCACATTCTGCGCGGACGCATCCTGATCGCGGAAGGGAAAACCGATCAGGCGATTGAGGAACTGCAGCGCCAGATTGCCGACACCCCGGATTCCCCCGACGCCTATTATGTGCTCGGGCTGGCGCACTGGCAGCAGGGATCCCAGGAGCAGGCGATCGCCAATTTTCTTGATGCCGTCAAATATGCGCCCGATATGCTGAAGGCGTGGCAGAGCTTGACGACCCTGCATTTATCGCGCGGCGATTTTCAGATTGCCAGAGGTTATGCCGAACGCTGTATCCGCCTGGATGCGGGCGATGCCGCCTCCCACATGCTGCTGGGCAGAGTATTGCTCGGCAGCCGCAACTACCCGCTGGCACGAGAACAGTTTTCCAACAGCATGCAGTTGGCGCCCGCCGATCCCTGGCCGCACGTGCAAATGGCGCACGTGTTGGCGGCGGAAAAGAACAATGTGCAGGCGGAGAAGGAATTCGAGGCCGCACTGGCGATGCAGCCGGAACTTCCCGAAGCCTGGGGACAATACTTCGACTTCCTGGTTGCCACCAACCAGGGCGCAAAGGCCGTCACCCGCGCCAGGCAAATCGTGGCTGCGTATCCGGCAAATGCCATAGCGCACCTGAGTTTGGGCTCGGTCTATCTTGAAACGAAGCAATTCGAACCGGCCAGGGACGAACTGCAGCGGGCCATCGAACTCAATCCGAATCTGTTGCAGGCATACTTGCAACTGGGCAAGACTTATCAGGAACTTCATCAGGGCGATGCCGCACTGCAGCGCTTCCAGGCTGCGCTGCAGCTGCAACCAAAGTTCCCGCCTCTATTGACGCTGATCGGCAACCTATATCTTGACGCGGGGGACCTATCGACGGCGCAGCGATACTTTGAACAGGCGGTTGCCGCCGATCCTAACTTTGCGATTGCGGCCGGGAACCTTGCCTGGATCTATGCCCAGGAGGGCGTCAAGCTGGACGAAGCCCTTTCCCTGGCGCAGAAGGCCAGCCAACTGCAGCCCGATTTGAACTCCCTGACAGATACGCTGGCCTGGGTGCAGTACAAGCGGGGCAGCTATTCCACCGCCAGAATGTTATTGCAGGATTGCGTACGGCAGACGCCGCAACGCGCCAGCTACCACTACCATCTCGGCATGGTTCTGGTGGCCGTTGGGAACGGACAGAAAGCCAAGGCCGAACTAGGCACGGCTCTGCGATTGAAACTTTCCGGCGACGACGCTCAGCACGCCCGCGAAGCATTGGCCAAGATCGAATAGCCGACTATGCTGCAACAGTTTGCATACTCGGAAGGGGAAATATTGAGAAGTTTTGTTACAGGGTCCCTAAGGCCCAATGCAAGTTATTGATATTTATATGCTTTATATTATTAAGATTATCTAATAATCTGGAACCTGGAATGCAGCGAAATATGTCGGAATTATCTCAAAAATATAGCAACAGGGGCCCCCTTGATAGGGCATTGAGGCCCAATTGGTGGAGAATATAAATGAAAAAATGGCCTATCATCATTATTATGTTACTGTTAACGGTTTGCATAGGGGCATCGGCCCAGACGCAAATCACCTTGGGCGGCAGCGATAGCGGCCAGACCATCAGTTTCACTTCCCCGGGCGCGAATCAGGCGATTTCCATGAGCTTCAGTGGTTCCTGTACAGTCCCGGGAGCCGGCGGAGAGTCCTCGTGCATGTCCGGTTCCGGAGCGTTGCACAATCCCCCTGCAGCCGATGCCGGGGGCAGTTACTACATGTGGATGACCGGCGGGGGACCCTCGCTCAACCAGCTTTCCGCCGGAAACTACAGCGTAAACATGAATTCCTCGACCTTTAATTATCTCTGGTCGGCCCAGAACGGCACCGTCGCGGGCAATATTACCCTGACCGGTGCAGCGCAAGTGCCTGGATACAGTCAGGTTTTCTTCGTCGGCAGGTTGAATGTAACCTCGTCAACCGGCGTATACAGCTCGTTGTTCCCGGCCGGCAGTAACAACATGGATGTGACCTTCTCCCTCAACGCCGGCACGGTCAGCCTCGATACGTTATGGGCGCAAGGGGGGAAATCGACCGGAATCCTGTCGTCGGGGGAACTGGTTCCCGTGGTTCCCGAACCGGCCAGCCTGGCACTGCTTGGTTCCGGCATGTTGGCTGCAGGAAGCTTATTTAAGTTCCGGCGCCGCAAGTAGTTGACCGTTCAAACTCACGGCCGCGGCCCAAATTGCCGATAGGCACTGAAGAGGACCCTTTCAGGAAGGGTCCTGTGGTTACGAGCGCGTACGAAAGAAGAGGAAGATGAAACGCCTGCTCTGGTTTTTCGCGATCCTGCTGCTTACGGGTACAGGTGTGATTGCCAGGCGGGCATACGTGCTCTGGTATCACCCGGACACGTTGCCCTTGACGGTATCGGCGCCGTTGATCCGGGCGGCGCGTGCAATTTTCCCGTATTCGGTGATCCCCGGTGGAGTAATGGACGGGCGGGAGTTGGCGGATTCCATGGCCAAAGACCCGGTGGCGCGCGAACACTATCAGGACATTCACCCCGATCAGCTCTGGCAAAAGCAGGTGGAAGCTCCCATGCTGGCCTACGTCTCCTTCCGAAAGGGAGACCAGGTGTACTGGACGGACCACAAGGTAAAGATTGCCGTGGGCGAATCCGTGTTGACGGATGGAGTCAACCTGGTACGTGGCCGCTGTGGGAACCGCATATCCTTCCGCCGACCGACACCGCTGTCAAAAATTTCAACTCCGCCGGAAGCCCCGCCACCCGATATCGTGTTTGAAACACCCCTGCCCAAATTGCTGCCTCCGACAATTACCGAACCGCTTCCCCCGGAAGTGAGTATCGCGGAACGGGCTCTCGACCATCGTTATTGGCAGCCCACCCTGTGGTGTTGCGCTGCCGGGAAAAATCAGACCCTGTCTGAGGTTCCGGAGCCTGGGACGCTGGCGCTGGTTGGTACCGGTTTGTTCGCTGCCGCAGCGCTGTTCCGGCGCAAACGGTAAATGCCGCTTTCAAATTTTGAGTTCTCCCGTTGTAAGTCTGGCCTCGCGGCTGGAGCTGCCGTAGCGAAGCTCTGCCGCAATTTGGAGACTGGGGCTGACGAGCC
>CAZUCM010000011.1:0-20018 GCA_964619235.1 uncultured Terriglobales bacterium | reverse complement strand
GTTTGAAGGAGCCGCGCTCGCTCTGGATCTTCTTCTGGAGCAGAGTAATCGCATAGATCAACTGCTCCGGCCGCGGAGGGCAGCCGGGAACATAAACGTCCACCGGGATCACCTGATTCACCCCTTGCACCAGGGCGTAGTTATTGAAGACGCCGCCTGAAGTGGCACAGGCGCCCATGGAGATCACCCATTTGGGTTCCGGCATCTGTTCCCAGAGTTGACGGATCACCGGGGCCATCTTATGGGTAACGCGCCCGGCAATAATCATCAGATCGGATTGCCGTGGAGAAGGGCGAAAGACTTCGGCGCCAAAACGCGCAATATCAAAGCGCGAAGCGCCCATCGACATCATCTCGATTGCGCAGCAGGCCAAACCAAACGTCATGGGCCAAATGGAATTCTTACGCACCCAGTTCACGACGTTATCCAGCGAGGTCAGCAACACGCCATCCGGAGACTGTTCCCCGAAGACCAGCTCCCGCACATGCGCACTGCCTTCGTCGGCGCCCACTACATTGTCGAACTCTTCTTCGCCTGTCATAACTCCAGTTTACAGTTCCCGGTTTCGAGTTTCCAGCCAGTGCCCGCCGCTTTTCCAAAAAGAACGCAGAATCATTCAGCGCCCCCGGCGTTGCCTTCCGGCCAGGGACTATCGGCGTTCAGGGTTTCAGCACAATTTTTCCGAACATTTCGCTATTCGCCAGCCGCTCATGGGCGGCGCGAGCCTCCTGCAGGGGAAACACCGTGTCCACCACCGGCTTCAACTTCCCGCTGAAGACGTGTTTCAAAACGTCGTGAAGTTCTCCCATATTGCCCATGAACGAACCCAGCAACGACAATTGGCGGGCAAAGAGAAAGTTCAGATTCAACGCCGCCTCGCCCCCCGTGGTGGCACCGCAGGTAACGATGGCGCCCCCGGGTTTGAGCGACTTCAAACTTTCGTTCCAGGTGGCGGCGCCAACATGCTCGAAAACGATATCCGCTCCCTGTTTGGCGGTGATCTTCTTCACCTCTTCGGAGATCTTCTGCTGATAGTGGTTCACTCCATGATCCGCGCCCAGCTCCTGCGCCTTGGCCAGTTTCGTGTCGTCTCCGGCCGTGGCAATGACCGTTGCGCGAAAAAGCTTGGCGATTTGAATGGCCGCGGAGCCAACGCCGGAACCCGCGCCCAGAACCAGGACGGTCTGTCCCGGCTTGATCTGCGCCCGGCCCACCAGCATGTGCCATGCGGTAAGAAACACCAGGGGCACGGAGGCCGCATCGTCGTAACTCAGAGTATCGGGAATAGGGACCACGTTCACGCGCGGCACCGCTATGTACTCGGCATTCCCGCCATCGCTTAGGTACCCGAGCACGGTAAACTTGGGACAGAAATTCTGACGTCCGCTGACGCACGCCGGACAACAGTTATCGAAGAGCATGGGCGCCAGCAGGACCCGTTGCCCTTCTTTCAGATCGGTAATGTATTCGCCGACCCCGGCTACATCGCCGGAGATATCGCTGCCATTGATATGCGGCAGGGGGACGCCGGGAAGCCCTTTTCTGATCCACAAATCCAGATGGTTCAAAGCGCAGGCACGAACCCGGATCAGAACCTGATCTTTGCGCAACTCGGGATCGGGCACTTCCTCGTACCGGAGCACCTCCGGCCCGCCAAATTCGTGAAACCGGATCGCGTTCATGGGAACAGTTTACAGTTTCCAGTTTCAAGTTTGCAGCCGGAATGGGACGCACAACCTGACGGGCCCCATAAGACGATGCGACGTGCGCGGATCGCAGCAACACCCAGGCAATCGGTTCCGGCTCGAAACCGGAAACTGGAAACTGTAAACTATCTCCGATGGATATTTACGAGGAAATTGTGCGCTTGCGGCGGGAAGGACGGCGCGGCGCACTGGCAACCATCGTCAATGTGCGGGGATCGATTCCCTCCTTCGAGACCGCCAAGATGCTGGTACGCGACGATGGCTCGATTGCCGGTACCATCGGCGGCGGTTGCGTCGAAGCCGAAGTCTGGCAGGCGGCCCGCGAGGTGATGGAACGGGAAAAACCGCGCACGCTGACCTTCAATCTCAATCAGGACCCGGGATACGATACCGGCCTGGTCTGCGGCGGAACACTTGAAATCTTTATTGAACCGGTGCTGCCGGTTCCGCTGCTCTTCCTCTTCGGCGCCGGACACGTTGCCTTGAGCGTGTACAACGTGGCGCGCGTCGCCGGCTTTGATATTGTCGTGGTCGACGACCGTGAGAGTTACGCCAACCGGGAGCGTTTTCCGGAGGCGCGTGAGGTTTTAGCCGGCGAACTGGAGCAGGTGATGCCCGGGCTGGCGCCAACCGAGTCCTCCTTTATCGTTATCGTTACGCGGGGTCATCGCGACGACATGCGGGCCTTGCGCTGGGCGGTGGATACGCCCGCCGGCTATATCGGCATGATCGGCTCGCGCCGCAAAGTCATCGGCATATACCGCGAATTGGAAGAGCAAGGAGTTGCGCCCGAAAAATTCGATCGCGTCCACGCTCCGATCGGCCTGGACATTGGCGCCATCACTCCGGAAGAAATTGCCGTAGCCATCGTGGCGGAGATGATCGCCTTCCGCCGCCATAGCGAGGCGGCACTGCCGCATATGCGGTATTTACGAAAGATCGTCGAGACTGACTAGCCGGAAACAACACCCAGCTGATAATTTGATGGTATGGCACGCGCTCCCAGTTTTGCCGGGTTGATCCTCGCCGCCGGCGAGTCCTCGCGCATGGGCCGGGACAAAGCGCTTTTGCCCTGGCAAGGAAGCACTTTCCTCGCCGCGCATATGGATGCCCTGAGGATGCACACCGACTTTGTGCTGGTGGTGGCCGGCAAAAACTGCGCCGCCCTGGAACCGGTTGTCGATGCGCGCGCGGGCTATCTGGCGGTGAATCCGCATCCGGAGCAGGGGCAATTCAGTTCCCTGCAGGTGGGCCTGCAGGAGGTGCTCAATCGCGGACGCGACGCCGCTATCATCTCCCTGGTGGATCGTCCGCCGGCAAGGATGGAGACCATCGGCAGGCTGCGGCTCGCCTTCGAGCAGGCGCCTTCGGGAATCTGGGCAATCGTGCCCGAGTATGACGGCGGTCACGGACATCCGATCATTGCCGGTCGCGAGATGATCACCGCTTTTTTGCAGGCCGCGTCCTCAGAGAACGCCCGGGACGTGGAACACCTCCACCAGCAGCACATTGCCTACGTCGCCGTGGATGACCGGCTCACCGTAGCGAATATCGATACCCCAGAGGACTATCAACGGATTACCCAATGACCCAGGCCAACTGCACAATGCCCTTAACCTCTCAAGCCGCAAACTTTATAGACTCGGTCCTGCGGCTGAGTCCCCGTATTGCCATTTTCGACTGCGACGGAACGCTGTGGGCCGGCGACAGCGGCGAACGCTTTATGAACTGGGAAATCGAACGCAAAGTAGTGCCGGAAAAAGTGGCCGCATGGATTTCCCAACGGTACCGCGATTACAAGGCCGGCAAGGTGAGCGAAGAGGACATCTGCGGCGAAATGGTCACCATGAACGACGGCGTGGAAGTCGCCCGGCTGGAACGCGAAGCGGAGGAATATTTCGCCGCCCAGTTTGCCCAGGCGATCTTTCCCGACATGCGTGAACTGGTTTCGCAACTTCACCAAAGCGGTTGCGCAGTCTGGGCCTGCTCCTCCACCAACGAGTGGGTGGTCCAGGCGGGCGCCCGCTACTTCGATATTCCCGCCGACCGCGTATTGGCCGCAACCGTTGCCTGCGACCGGGGGATTGCCAGTGGACGGCTGCTGCGCGTGCCCACCGACGACGACAAGGCCGTCGCCATTCGCGAGGTGATTGGCGCCGCCGCCGATGCCGTTTTCGGCAATTCCATGCACGATGCCGCCATGCTGGCAGTCGCGGCTCATGCTTTCGCGGTGAACCCCAACGAGGATTTACAGCAGTTGGCCCGCCAGCGAGGCTGGAACGTTTACTTCCCTATGGGAACCACGGCCCGGTAGATGGATCTCCGGTGCCGATTTTTTGCAAGTGTCACGAAAGGAGCTTTTTATGATTTCTCGGATTACAGCTAGCGTTTGCCTTCTGTCTTTCTTTGCCCTGATGGCGTTTTCCCAGGCGCCCAAAACCGTAGCCGGTCCCACGAAGGTTCAAGGTCCCGCCAAGAGCAAGATGGGCGGCCTGCAGTACTGGGACATCAAGGTTGGCACCGGCGCCGAAGCCAAGGAAGGAAGCCATGTGGTGGTGAACTACACCGGTTGGCTCACCAACGGCAAAAAGTTCGACAGCTCCGTGGGCCACGAACCCTTCGACTTCAAGATTGGGGCGGGAGAAGTGATTAAGGGCTGGGATGAAGGCGTGGCCGGAATGAAGGTGGGCGGCAAACGGCAGCTGCGTATTCCTCCGTCGCTTGGCTATGGCGCCACCGGCGCTCCCGGCGCAATTCCGCCAAACGCCACATTGATTTTCGATGTGGAATTGCTGCGCATCAAGTAAGCAATCGACTGCCGACAGAGCGATTTACCGGACACAGGCTCACCGTTCACAGTGAGCCTGCGTTTCCAGATTCACCATGTACTCGTTCCAGGTGTTGCAACAGTTTCAGAATACCCGCCATGTCGGTGAGTTGCCGAATGCGGATGCATACGTACGCGTGGATAATCCGGCTTGCGGCGATATCCTGCAACTGACGATCAAAGTGGCGGACGGCCGCATCGCCGACGCCAAGTTTCGCGCCCGTGGCTGCGTAGCCGCCATTGCCTGCGGAGCGCAACTGGTGGAGATGATTCTGGGCAAACCGGTGGCCGAAGTGCGCGCCTTGCGTCCCGAAAAGGTGGTGGAAGCCCTGGGCGGCCTGCCGGAAACCTCGATGCACGCCAGCCATCTGGCGACAGAGGCATTGGCGGCGGCGCTCACGGCCGCCGGTAACTGAGGGGACTGCTCATGATTGAAGTCGTCGCCGCGTTGATCGTTCGTAAGGGCCGGATCTTGATTTGCCAGCGGACGGAAACGCAAGAGATGCCGCTCAAGTGGGAATTCCCCGGCGGAAAGATCGAAAGCGGAGAGCAACCGCAGGCCGCGTTGCAACGGGAACTTGAAGAGGAACTCGGCATCGCCGCCACCATTGGGGACGAAGCCGCCTGCCTGCAACATCACTACCCCGGCGGCAAATCCGTGGAGCTGCGTTTCTTCCTGGTGTCCGATTGGCAGGGCGAAATGAAGAACCGCATTTTTCGGGAGCTCCGCTGGACATTGCCCTCCGAACTGCCCGGCTATGACTTCCTGGAAGCCGATCAAAAGCTGATCGCGGACATTGCCAACGGAACCCTGCGGTTGTGAAACTGCTACGCTCTGGGGGGAAGAATCACGACAGCGCGGCTACTGTGCGGTCCAGATGGAACCAACCGTCATCACGATCACCACGATGGTAGTGACCCAGGCAATGATGTTGAAGAGGTGCGAGTTGGTGTATTTCCCCATCAACTCTTTTTTGTTGATGAGCATGAGCATGAAGATCAGCACCAGCGGCAGCACGGCGCCGTTGACCACCTGGGAAAGAATAATGATTTTGATGTATCGCGAGTCCGGGACCAGGGTAACAATGCCGGCGCCGGCGGCAATCAGGATGGTATAGAGCCAGTAGAATACCGGAGCTTCCCGGAAGCGGCGGCCAACGCCCGACTCCAACCCCAGCCCTTCGCACACCGTGTAGGCGGTGGAAAGCGGCAGGATGGATGCGGAAAAGAGCGAAGCATTCAGCAGCCCCGCGGCAAACAGGATGTAAGCATAATCACCAGCCAAAGGCCGTAAGGCCTGGGCAGCGTCGGCGGCGTCGCGGACCTGCGTGTGGCCGTGGGCGTATAACGTCGCGGCACAGGCCACGATGATGAACCAGGCCACCAAGTCGGTAAAGAAGCAACCGGCAATCACATCCACCCGGGAAGCGCCATACTGCTCCTCGGATACGCCTTTTTCCACGATGGAGGATTGTAAATAGAACTGCATCCAGGGCGCGATGGTTGTGCCGATGACCGCCAGCGCCATGTACAGATAGGCCTGCTGGCCCATCAAATGCACTGCCGGTGGCTTTACGGTGGCCACCAGCGATTCTTTCCAGGCCGGTCCGGCCAGCGACCCGGCAACGATATAGCAGATATAAAAGCCGGAGGCGGCGAGAAACACCTTCTCGACGTTCTTGTAATTGCCCTTCACCACCAGCAACCAAACCAGCACCGCCGCGATGGGAACGCTGATGTATTTCGAGATGCCAAACAGCTCCAGACTGAGGGCAACGCCGGAGAACTCCGCCAGCACGTTGCCGAAATTCGTAATCAGGATCGCCAGCATCACGATGGCGGTAATGCGGAAGCCGTATTCCTCGCGGATCAGATCGCTCAACCCTTTGCCGGTAACCGCACCCATGCGGGCGGACATCTCCTGCACCACCACCAGTGCAACCGTCATGGGAATGACGATCCACAGCAGCAGGTAGCCGAATTGCGCCCCCGCCTGAGAATAGGTGGCGATGCCGCCGGCGTCGTTGTCCACATTGGCAGTGATAATGCCCGGACCGACAACCGCCAGAAACATCAGGATCTGGAGTTTCCACCGCTTCAGCCACTTCATCAGGAATCCACGTAATCGGAGATCGAACTTTCAGCATAAATGGCCAACCGGGAATACGACCACCCAAAAACAAAAATGCCGGCCGGCTGTTAAAATCGATTCAGTGAACCCATCGGTCCGCCTCGTAGCACTCGACATCGACGGCACGCTCTTGGGCGCCACCTCCCAGGTGCCGGAAGCGAATCTGGCCGCCTTGCGCCGAGCCCATGCCCAGGGGGTCGAAATCATACTGACCACCGGCCGGCGGCACTCCTTTGCCCTTCCGGTAGCGGAGTCATTGGGCTTCGATTTGTGGCTGATCAGTTCGAACGGTGCGGTCACCAAATCCATCCGCGGCGAACTTTTTCATCGCGACCTGCTACCCGCGGCGGTTGCCCGCCGTCTGATGGCTCATATGCGCGACTACCGCCGCAATACCGTGTTGACCTTCGATCAGGAGACTCGCGGCGCCATCGTGATCGAGAGCGCCGAAGAACTGAATGCCACCATCTCCCGCTGGATGGAAAAAAACGCGCAACATATCGAAGAGGTCGGAGACCTGGAAGCGGCGCTGACGGCCGATCCCGTACAAGCGATGTTTTGCGGCCGCATCGCCCTGATGCAGCAGGCCGAAGAGCACCTCAACGGCGGCGGCTTCGGCAGCGAAATCACCATGCTGAAGACGCAATATGACTTCCGCGACCTTTGCATCCTCGACATTCTGAACCGCGACTGCTCGAAGGGCCATGCCCTGAAACGCTGGGCGGCCCACCGGAACATTAGCCCGCAAGAGATTGTCGCCATTGGAGATAACTACAACGACGTGGAAATGCTTGAGTTTGCCGGAATCCCCGTTATCATGGGAAATGCGTGTGAGCAGTTGAAGCAGAATGGTTGGCGGATTACGCTGCCCAACGATCAAGACGGAGTCGCGGCAGCCTTGCAGCAGCTTGGCATTTAGGAACCCGGATGGGGTATCTCCGACAACTCGCATGCCTGATCCTGGTGACCGTGGCCGCGGCGGGAGCGCACGCCGCCGAAGTGGCGGTATTGCAGAACGGCTTTGAAATCCGTCATGAGCGCCACTTGGTCTCCGGCGACACCACCCGCCTCTATTTGGATGGTACTTCCGACAGCGGATACATTGACGTTCCCAGCTCTCAAATCGTGGATTTCCGCCATGAGGAGAGCACGCCATCGCAGACCGCATCTCCGCCGGCAACCGGCGGCGCCAAGCTGTCTCCGGAAGACATTCATAAGCTGGTGAGCGATGCCAGCACGCGCCACAGCATCGATCCCGATCTGATTGCCAGCGTGATCCACGCGGAGAGCAACTTTAATCCGAACGCCCGTTCGCCGAAGGGCGCTCAGGGTTTGATGCAGTTGATGCCCGGCACCGCCTCGCGGCTGGGAGTAAGCGACGCCTTTCAGCCCGGCGAGAATATCGATGCCGGAACACGCTATCTGCGTCAGTTGCTGTTGCGTTATGACGATGACATGGTGAAAGCGCTGGCCGCATATAATGCCGGCCCGGAGCGGGTGGAACAGTATCACGGTATTCCGCCGTATGCTGAAACCCACGCCTATGTGGCGCGAGTCATTCGTGATTTCAATCGCAAGAAAGAAGCACAAGGCCAGGCGGTTCATACGGCCCGCGTCCCCGGCAGGCATGCCGTGCCCAACCGGAAAGCCGTTCACAAGAGTCCGGCGGCCGCACATTCCACTCTGAATGCAAAGACCCGGCCTGCACCGGCCCCATCCACTGCCGCGATCGAGGCCGGACACTAAAGATTTTTCAGCAAGAGAGTCCGGGTTGTCCGCCAGACTTTCTCCAGTGATTCCACGCGCTCAGTGCAATGTGGGCCTCAGCTCCGGTCGATGTGCGCCGGGGCCGCCCCACTCCACATTCTGTCGCGCTTTTCGCTGCTGCGCCTTTCGCCCACCTTGACCGCGCTTGACGCATCGTTTAACGTGCAAGTTCGGGCTTTAACGAAAACCAATGGCGGTGTGTGCGCCGGCGATTCGCTTCCACACCAGGCTTGCTTCTTCATGACAAAAAAACGATTTCTAGCACTGTTGGCAGTCCTGGTGATTCTGGGCGTACTCATCTACATGCAATTTCGCACGTGGCAGACCTTCGACTGGAAGGCATTCACCGCCATAACCGGAGGGCTGTGGAGCGTCGCCGCCTTGCTGCACATTCTGGTGGCCATGGTGCTGATTTATTCCACATACTGGTTGCGCGCCCTGCGCTGGAAGCTTTTCCTGAAGCCGGTACGGGCCGCGCGAATGTCCAGTCTGGTTCCCACACAATTTATAGGCTTTACTTGCCTGGCGCTGCTGGGACGTCCCGGGGAATTGATTCGCCCCTACCTGATCGCCAAGAAGGAATGCCTGACGATGTCCTCCCAGTTGGCGGTATGGACGGTGGAGCGCATTTTCGATATCGGCGCATTTACCATCCTGATTTGTATCAATGTGTTCATCTTCGGACATCAATACGGTCTCCCCCATATGCACGCCCTGTACCGCGCCGCCGCGGCCCTGCTGGCGCTGGTGGCGGGCATGGGACTGGCGGCGACTTTAGTCCGCCATAATAGCGACGCTGTGGCCGGATGGATGGAACGCCGCTTCAACACGATTTCCTCCAAACTGGGCGCGGCCGTTTCCTCCAAAGTCCGCGCCTTCGGTGAAGGGTTGCATACCATTCACGATGGCCGCACCTTTTGGCAGCTGACCGGAGTTTCCGTCGTCATCTGGTTCGTGATATCCCTCTCGTATCGCTTCGTGCTGCATGCCTATCCCGAGCCGGCACTGCACCATATGCAGGTGCCCCAGGTGCTGCTGCTGATGGCTTCCAGCATGTTGGGATCGATGATTCAGCTCCCGGCGGTGGGAGGCGGCTCCCAGCTCGCTGTCATCAGCATGCTTTCGTCGCCGGAATGGTTTGCCATTCCGCATGAGCTGGCGGTGAGCGCCGGCATCCTGCTGTGGCTGGTGACATTCATGTCGGTTGTGCCCACGGGATTAGGGCTCTCCCGTCACGAACATCTCTCCATCCGCAAACTGACCGAGGAAACCGCCGCCCAGGAAGAGCAACCCGACGCAATAGAGTAACCGGGCGGCCGAATTCGCAAATTACAAATCAGCAATTACAAATTAGAATATCTGCACCGGTCTAACGCTCAAGAAGCCTGGAGATTTTGGGTGCAAAGATGAAGTGCCCCTTTTGCGGGTTCGCCAACGACAAAGTCGTCGATTCGCGGGAAAGCAAGGAAGCCGAATCCATTCGCCGGCGGCGCGAATGTCTGCAATGCGGCAAGCGCTTTACCACGTACGAACGCATCGACGAGATTCCCTATATGGTGGTGAAGAAAGACGGCCGGCGGGAGAAGTTCGAGCGGCAGAAAGTACTCAGCGGCCTGCTGCGCGCCTGCGAAAAACGTCCGGTCTCCATGGCGCGGCTGGAAGAGATCGTGAATCGGACGGAATCTTATGTCGTCGAATCCCCCGACCGGGAACGCACCACCAGGGAGATCGGCCAGCTTCTGATGAACGAGCTCAAGAAACACGACAAAGTCGCCTACGTGCGTTTTGCCTCCGTCTGTCTCGACTTTAAGGATGTCAACGAGTTCCTCAAGGAATTGCAGGAACTTTTGAAGGCCAAAGAACCCACAACGAAGCCCAAACAACGTACGATGTAACAGGGTTTACCGTTCACGGTTTACAGCCAGACAAACCGTCGTATGGCTGGTTAAACTCTATTGAATTCGCGCATACGGCATTGAGGGGAAAGCAATGGCATACAAAGTCACTTTGATTCCGGGGGACGGCATCGGCCCGGAGGTTACCGACGCGACAGTGCGGATTCTGGAGGCCACCGGCATCAAGTTCGAATGGGAGCCGTTTGCAGCCGGCGCCGGTGCCTACGAGAAGTACGGCGAGTACCTGCCTCACGAATTGATTGAATCGTTCGAGCGCACCAAACTCGGTCTCAAGGGACCCATCACCACGCCGGTGGCGCGCGGTTTCGCCAGCATCAACGTTTCCCTGCGGCAACGCTTCGAACTGTTTGCCAATGTCCGCCCAATCCGCAACCTTCCGAACGTGCCCACGCATTATCCCAACGTGGACCTGGTGATTATCCGGGAGAATACCGAAGGCCTTTATTCCGGAATTGAGCACGAAGTCGTGCCCGGCGTGGTCGAAAGCCTGAAGATCATCACCGAAAAAGCTTCCACACGGATCTCCCGCTTCGCCTTTGAATACGCGCGCCGCTTCAAGCGCAAGAAGATCCACGCGATTCACAAGGCCAATATCATGAAGTTGTCCGATGGCCTGTTTATTCGCTGCTCGCGCACGGTCTCCGAGGCATATCCCGAGATTTCGTACGCCGAGCACATCATCGACAACACCTGTATGCAACTGGTTTCCAATCCCTACCAGTACGACATGCTGCTGATGGAGAATTTGTACGGCGATATCGTAAGCGATCTTTGCGCCGCCTTTGTCGGCGGACTCGGACTGGTACCCGGCGCCAATATTGGAGAAGGTTGCGCCATTTTTGAGGCCGTGCACGGTTCGGCTCCCGATATTGCCGGCAAGAACATAGCGAATCCGACGGCGCTATTGCGCTCCGGGATTCTGATGTTGCGCTATCTGGGCGAAGAGGCGGCTGCCGACCGCGTCAAGAGCGCCGTCCACCAGGTTTACCGCGAACAGCTGCACTTGACGCGGGATGTTGGCGGCACGGCTTCCACCGGCGAATTCGCCGACGCCGTGATCGCGCGCATAGCAACGCCCACGGCAGCGGCGGAGAAAGCTTAGCCGGCCGCCGGGCTCAGGACTGCGGCGGCACCCGCGCGGGCTTAATGTTTCGTGGGCTACGAAACATTTCCGCTCCCATACCTTGCCGCGGCGCGTATATTTTGAGAATACGGACACAGACTTTGAACTTTGCAACCTTCTGAGTTAGAGGTACAGCAGGATCGCGGACAATCAGTTCGCGAACTTGTGCCACACGGAATTCAATCGCGGAGAGGAATGTTGAAGAAAACGCCTTATCGAGCAAAGATTACCGCCCTGGGAACATATGTCCCACCCCGGGAACTGACGAATGCCGACCTGGAAAAGATGGTCAATACCTCCAATCAATGGATCATGGAGCGCACCGGAATCCGCACCCGCCACATTGTGGATCACGGTGTGGCCGCCAGCGACCTGGCCACGGAGGCGGCCCGCAAGGCTTTGGCCGCCCGCGGCATCGATCCCAGCGAGGTCCAGGCCGTGATCGTCGGCACGGTTACGCCCGACATGCTGTACCCCTCTACGGCCTGCCTGGTGCAGCACAAGCTGGGAATCTCCCATGCCTGGGGCTATGACTTATCCGCGGGATGTTCCGGTTTCATCTATTCCCTGTCGGCGGGCATGGCGCTGGTGCAAAGCGGCATGCACGATAAAGTGCTGGTCATCGGCGCCGATGTGAATTCCTCGATGATCGATTACACCGACCGCTCCACCTGCGTGCTGTTCGGAGACGGAGCCGGCGCGGTTTTGCTGGAACCGGCGGCGGAGGGCGAAGACCTGGGAGTAATCGACTACTTGCACGAGATCGATGGCGCGGGCGGAGAATACCTGTGCCGGCCCGGCGGCGGCAGCCTGCACCCGGCATGGATGCCGGAAACGACCCCGCAAATGCACTTTGTTCACCAGGACGGGCAACAGGTATTCAAGTTCGCGGTACGCCGGATGTCCGAGATGTGCACGCAAATTCTGGAACGCAACGGTCTTACCGGCAAAGATCTGGATTGCTTTATTCCCCATCAGGCCAATTTGCGCATTATCAATGCCACCGCGGAGCGGCTGATGCTGCCGATGGACAAGGTTATCGTCAATATCGAGCAGTACGGCAACACCACCGCGGGCACCATTCCTCTGGCGATGGGCACCGCCCGGGAATCCGGGCGGCTCAAGAAGGGCGATCTGGTGCTGCTGGCGGGAGTGGGCGCCGGCTTTACCAGCGGTGCTACGCTATTGCGCTGGGCATTTTAGGAGGCAGTTTTCAAGGTTTCAGAGTTGGAAAACTCTGAAACCTTGAAACTCCTATACTCGCTTATGGTCTGGTCATCGTTTCCGGGCGCACGAGCGTGTCGAACTCCTCGGCGGAGAGATAACCCAGCTTCAGTGCGGCTTCCTTCAGACTGCTGTGCTCCACGTGCGCGGTATGCGCCACCTTGGCGGCCTTGTCATAACCGATTTTGGGCGCCAGGGCGGTAACCAGCATCAGAGAGTTCTTCACGTACCAGTCGATCCGCTGGCGATCCGCCTCAATTCCCTGCACCATGAACTCCACGAAGCCGTGGCAGGCGTCGGAAATCAGGGTAACCGAGTGCAAGAAGTTGTAGATCATCACCGGTTTAAAGACGTTCAATTCAAAATTACCCTGGGAGCCGGCAAAGCCGACTGCCGCTGTGGCTCCATGAACCTGTACGGCCACCATGGTCATCGCTTCGCACTGAGTGGGATTCACCTTGCCCGGCATGATGGACGAACCGGGCTCGTTTTCCGGGATCACCAGTTCGCCCAAACCACAGCGCGGTCCGGAGGCCAGCCAGCGAATATCGTTGGCAATCTTCATTAGAGAGGCGGCCAGCGTTTGCAACGCGCCTTGTGCGAACACCAGCTCGTCGTGTGCCGAGAGCGCGGCGAATTTATTGGGATGTGAGCGGAACGGCAGTCCGGTGAGACCGGCGATCTTCTGCGCGGCCCGTTCGGCAAACTGAGGGTGCGTATTCAAGCCGGTACCAACCGCGGTACCGCCAATGGCCAGATCGTAAAGACCCTCCAGCGTCTGTTCCAGACGGCGGATATCCCGCTCCAGCAGGCTGGCCCATCCGGAGAACTCCTGTCCCAGAGTAAGCGGAACCGCATCTTGAAGGTGCGTGCGTCCGATCTTAACCACGTCGGAAAACTCTTCGGCCTTGGCGCTGATGGCCGCGAAAACGCCGCGCACCGCCGGAATCAGCGTGTTGCGCACGCGCTCTGCCGCGGCAATATGCATGGCGGTGGGAAAGGTGTCGTTCGACGACTGCGACATGTTCACGTGGTCGTTGGGGTGGATCGGATTTTTCGAGCCCAAAACGCCTCCGGCCAGCTCGATCGCCCGGTTCGCAATCACCTCATTCACGTTCATGTTGGTCTGCGTGCCACTCCCCGTCTGCCATATGCGCAGCGGAAACTGATCGGCCAGCCTGCCGTCAATCACTTCGTCGGCGGCGCCGGCAATCAGCTTCGCTTTATCCGCGGGTAACTTGCCCAGATCCTCATTGACCAGCGCCGCAGCCTTCTTCAGAATGGCAAACGCCCGGATCAGTTCAGGCGGCATGGTGTCACGCCCAATATTGAAATGGTGCAACGAACGCTGTGTCTGCGCGCCCCAATAGACGTTTGCGGGCACTTCGATGCTGCCCATGCTGTCGGATTCCATACGAGTTGCGATCTTGCTCTGTTCTGTAGAAGTGGCCATGCTATGCTCCGTAAAAAATCTCCCTATTGATTTATAAATGCGAATGAAACCTGGGGCTCCCTGACAATTTATTATCCCATCTTCCGGAAGCCGGATATCAAGTTTGCGGCGGATGCGTAAAAAAAAACAGCCCGCCTGAAATGTCCACGCTTCGCCTGCCCTGCCGGCGTCACTGCAATATTGCAACATTGCACCCGCTATGCCGGCTCCCGCTCAACCGAAGACCACCTTGGCGTGGAACAGCGTCCCGGCGACGCGGCTGGCAATGGCGATCAACTCGCATTGGCCGTGAAAGACTTTGATGCGCGGGGCATCCGACATCTCCGGCAAATTGACAGCCCTTCCTGCGCGAATCTTTGCAGCAGATTCTTCGCTGGCTGTCACTCCGGGAAGCGCAGGCAGCAACCGGCGCGGATGGACAAACAACGCTTCCACCTCCGCCCGTTGACAGGCAGCTTCCACCTCCGCCAGGGATCGGGCATCGGAAAGGCCGAACTCCGCTACCGCCGTCCTTCGTAAGGCAGACAAATGCGCGCCTATCCCCAGCAACCGTCCCATCTCATGGGCAATGGATCGCATATAGGTTCCGGAAGTCACACGGGCACGGAACCGCACCCGCTCCCCGGTCATGTCCAGGATTTCCAGCTCCTTGATCTCGATTTCCACCGGTTGAAGTTCGACCTGCTGTTTCTTGCGCGCCAACTTGTAGGCCGGAACGCCCGCGATCTTCTTGGCGGAAAACGGCGGTGGCGTCTGCTGAATCCGGCCGCGGAATCGCCCGGCCAAAGCGCACACCTCTTCGAAGACCGGAGCGTCGCCGCAAACCGGTCCAACCGCTTCCCCCTCCGCGTCGTAGGTATCGGTGGCGAATCCGAAGCGAATCTCCCCTTCATAGCCCTTTTCGGAGGCATTATAAAATTGCGCCAGGCGCGTCAACTTGCCCAACACCAGCGGCAGGACACCGGTCGCCATGGGGTCCAGCGTCCCCAGATGCCCCACCGATTTCTCCTGCAACAGGCGGCGTACGCGGTTGACCACATCGTGCGAGGTCATCCCCGCCGGTTTATCGATTACCAGGACACCATTCATCTTTACAGTCTGCTATCGTGTTTTGTAGTTGAATTCTCTGACTCCCGGGTATGGAACGGCAATACTGCGCCTCTCCCGGCTTGGACATACGCTAGAGTTAAGTGTAACAAGATGATTCCCATACGCGACGACGCACCCCGTTTTTGTACGCCCTACGTGAATTATTTTCTCGTGGCGACCAACGTCGTGGTGTTTATCGGCGAAATGCTTCTGCCCCCGCGCCAACGCGAGGCGCTGCTGTTTCAACTGGGCTTCCTGCCGGTCAAGGTGACGGCATTGCTCAGTGGAATACACCACATCAAAGCGTATGGCTTTGTCTTTCCTGTCAGCCCGGATACGGCGCTGCTGCCGGTATTGACCTCCATGTTTCTGCACGCCACCTGGCTGCACCTGATCTTCAACATGTGGGCCTTGTGGATTTTCGGCGACAACATTGAGGATTATCTGGGGCACTTCCGTTATCTGATCTTCTACTTCCTGAGCGGCGTTGGAGCAGCGGCGCTGCACTATGCGATCAACAGCGGCTCCACACTGCCCACGGTGGGCGCCAGTGGCGCCATAGCCGGAGTGATGGGCGCTTACCTGATTCTCTACCCCTCGGCCCGGGTATTGACGCTGGTTCCGCTGTTGTTTTTCATCACGTTTATCAACTTGCCGGCATGGCTGGTGTTGGGATTCTGGTTTGTCGCTCAGTTTCTCAGCGGCACCGCCACCGCGATTGCCCCTTCCAGCCAGGCTTCGGGCGGCGTGGCCGTCTGGGCCCATGTGGGGGGATTCCTATGCGGAATCGGACTGATCAAGCTATTTCCGAAACGACCGCGACGGTTCCGCGTGGGCGCATGGTATGGGTAGAACCGCTGTGGTGAAGTTTTCCTACAGTGCTCCGCCCGTTGGCGCCAATACCAGTTCCTCCACCGTGGCGTTCTCCGGCAGGCTGACGGCGTTAAGCGTGGCGCGGGCTACGGTCTCTGGCGACATCATGCGGGCGCGGGGAGCTTCCGGCCAGAACTGATTCCAAATCGTAGTGTCGGTGGGTCCAGGGTATAAGGCAATGACGCGGATCCCGCGCTCCCTCAACTCCAGACGCAGGGCATCGGTAAATCCTTTAGCGCCATGCTTGGCGGCGATATAGGGGGATTGCCCATGAAAAACTCCCTTGGCCGCCACCGATAAATTGTTCACAATCGTTCCGCCGGAGCTCATCAGCGGTAAGGCGGCGCGCGAACACAAGAATGTGCCCGTCAAGTTCGTATCGATGGCATCACGCCAATCTGCCAGGACGACCTTTTCCACTGGCGCCGACGGACCGGCAGTCCCCGCATTGTTAATAAGAATGTCGACCCGCCCGTAGCGCTGCTGGATGGCCGTGAAAAAACGGGCCACAGAAGCTTCGACGCGAACGTCGCAGGCGGCGGCAAGAACGCCAATCCCGAATCGCTTGCCCAGTTCCTCTTCCGGAATGGTATTGGCATCGCGCGCACACAGCGCCAGCTGGCAGCCGGCCTCGGCAAAGCACTCCGCCATGGCACGTCCAATGCCCCTGCTTGCACCGGTGATGACCGCGATTCTCCTGGATAACATGCTTTCGCACAGCCCGTTGAAACTTTCTCAGGCCACTCCATTCATCCTGCAGTGGATCAGAGCCAGGAACTCGTCGCGCGTGCGCTTCGAAGTCCGGAAGGCGCCCTGCATCGAGGAAGTAACGGCGGCGGAGTGCTGCTTCTCCACGCCCCGCATCATCATGCACAGGTGGCGGGCTTCAATGACCACGCCCACGCCCAGGGGATGAATGGCGCCCTGGATGGCCTCGGCAATCTGCGTCGTCAGGCGCTCCTGCACCTGCAGCCGGCGGGCAAAACAATCCACCAACCGTGGAATCTTACTGAGCCCGATCACTTTGCCGGCCGGGATATAGGCGACGTGCACCTTGCCGAAAAACGGCAGCATATGGTGTTCGCACATACTGAACATCTCAATGTCTTTGACGATCACCATTTCGTCGTAGTCCACGCTGAACAGAGCGTCGTTCAAGATCTTTTCCGCCTGTTTCTGGCATCCGCGGGTCAGGAATTCCAGCGCGCGATGCACGCGCTCCGGCGTGCGGACCAGTCCTTCGCGATCGGGATTCTCGCCCAGTCGCACCAGCAACTCCCTCACCAGCTCTTCGAAACTCGCGCCGGCCAAGCCCGCCGGTTTCTCCGCTTTCGCTTTCATCAATCTTTCACTCCTCCCGGCGATCCGCATGGGATTGAAGGCCGACGGTTCTTTATCAATGTCGAATTTCGCCGCCGGCTGCGTACTCGAACGAATTCTGGGAGGTCTCTTCCAGCCTGACCTTTTCCAGTTGGGCGGCGCGGAACTCACGCCGCAAAATCTCAAAAATCTCGACCGCTACGTTTTCGCTGGTGGGAACTCGCCCGGCAAATGACGGGACCAAATTCAGGTGCTCATGATCGAAGCGCGCAAGCACTTTCTTCTCCACCACCGCATCGAGCTCACCCAGGTCGCAGATCATACCGGTACGCACGTCCACGGCGCCGCTGATCGTCACTTCCAGCGCGTAATTATGCCCGTGGCCGTATGGATTATTGCACTTGCCGTAAACGCGCTGATTCTCCAGCGCCGGCCAAGTATCGTTATGGAGCCGGTGCGAGGCCGCAAAACCATATCGCTTTGTCAGATAGACGCGCATGATCCGGCCGCTATTCCTCTCCGTAGAAGTCCACAAACAGGTCGCTGGATTCGTAAACCCTTACCCGATGCAACTGGGCACTCTGCAATCGCGGTTGCAGCCGCTTCCAAACCACCACGGCAATGTTCTCGGTCGTCGGAATCTGCCGGATAAACTCGGGCACCTCCTTGTTCAGAAAGCGGTGATCGAGCGCCTCCAGCACCTCGCGATTGAGAATTTCCTTTAAATCTTTCAGATCGATGACAAATCCCGACTGCGAATCGACTTCGCCCTTCACTGTGATTTCCAGCGTGTAATTATGCCCATGTCCGTTGGGATTATTGCACTTGCCGAAAAGACGCAAATTCTCCTCGGCCGAAAGTTCCGGATTATGGTAGTAGTGCGATGCGCTAAACTCCGCCTTGCGAGTCAGATAGATCATGCAACCTCGGTCAGATTGAGTAATCGCGTAACTGTGTAACTTAAGCCCAAGCAGTCAGCAGAGCCCACTGTTCAATTACAAATTACACGATTTCTCGATTACTTAATCCCAGAATACTCCCGTCCCTTCCAGAGCACGCTTCCCCTGCGATGAGAGATTCGCGATCGCCACAAAAGATATGAGAACAGCGGCAGGCCCAGGGGCGCCAACATGGTGGACAGCGGATCAAAATGCGCCTTCCGCACCCGGCGGAGAAAATTGAGTCAAGTCGGCGCCGCCACGATCGCCGCCGCTATCGCAATGCGATAGTCCCTCAGGACGGCCGCCACAACGGCAATCGTGAGCGCTCCCACGCTGGCCAGGAATTCGAGCAAACGTACCGAGGCCAGCTTGCCCGCCGCGGGAAAAAGCAGCGCAAGATTCTTTGTCCAGCCCTGGCACATTTGCCCAAAACTGCGATACATGCGCGTGCGCACCGCATCACCGCCAAAGCGAAACCAAAGCTTGCCTCCGCCGCGCTTGACGATGCGCGACAGGGCAACGTCCTCCAGCAGTTCTTCTCCCACCGCCGCATGCCCACCGGCCGCGGCATAGGCCTCGCGCGTGATCAGCAGATATTGGCCATTGGCGGCAGCCACAGGAGAAGCGGGATCGCTGACCTTGCGGGGCTCATAAGCCGCGGCGAGTTCGGCAAACACCAAAGGCATCAATGCCCGCTCGGCCAGACCGCGCACTTCCTGCTCGGGGGAGTAGGAAAGCAGTGCCGCATCGTGCTGCCGGGCTTCGGTCAAAGCCCGCGCCAGCGATCCGCGCTTATGCACCGTGTCCGCATCGGTAAAGAGCAGCCAAGGGCCCTGGGCAACATCGGCGCCGGTCTGGCAGGCGTTCGTCTTGCCGCTCCACCCTGGAGGCAAAGGCCTGGCAGCCAGCACGCGCACACCGGCAAACGACTCCGCAATCGCCCGCGTACGGTCGCTGGAGCCGTCGTCGACCACGAGAATCTCCATGCTCATGCCGGTCTGCGCCAAAAGCGATTGCAGACAGGCCGCCAACGATGCTTCCTCGTTGCGGGCCGGCACGATCACCGATACCTCTGGCTCTGGCATAAAGCTGGCGTTTGCCATGTGTCGAAGTATTATAAAGAAGTCGCCGGCGAAAGAGCAGCAAGCCGCAAGCATCAGGCTTCAAGCCAAACCCGCAGGATCTGACTTGATGCTTACCGCGGCAGGCCCAATGAGACGGTTGTTCTTCGCTCGGGTCATCCGGTCTTGAGTTGAGGACTGCCAGCTTCGGGCGAAACCAATATAATCTGGCTTGTGGCTTAGTGCTCGATGAGACAAATTTTCAATTCGATCTTCAAGTCGATCTCCAACTTTATTTTTTTCGCATTGCTGGCTCTGCTTTCCGCTTGTTATAGCGGCTCGCGGCCTCCGGGCATCGACCAACCGGCGCCTGATTTTACGGTCGCCGACGGCGACCACAGCGTCGCTCTCCACGACCTGAGGGGCAAGGTGGTGGTTCTGAACTTCTGGGCCACATGGTGCCCGCCCTGTGTCGAGGAGATGCCATCGCTGGTCGCCATGCAGCAAAAACTGAAGGACCACGTAACCGTTCTGGCCGTCAGCATCGATGTGGATAGCGACGCTTATCACACCTTCCTGAAGAGCAA
>CAZUCM010000010.1:0-20507 GCA_964619235.1 uncultured Terriglobales bacterium | reverse complement strand
TTTCGAATCGGGGGAGGAGTTCTGGGCGCACAGGGGCGTCATGCCCAAAAGGAAGCAAATCAATGCGATAAACGCCATATGGCGCGGCGCGCTGTGCCAGATCGATACAGGTTTTCGTGCGGCGAACATGAGCTCTGGTGGCCTCGACTCCCTATGCTAATATAAAAATGGATGCGCTGTACTTCGACAACCTAAGTCGAGAGCAGCCTTCCAGTAAGCCTATTCGGCGGCCCGTAGCATGAAACCAGCGGTTCTTGTCTGTACTTTACTCTCTATCATTTTGTTCTTGGCCGGCATGACCGTTGCCCAGAATCCGGCCGGCAATTCCGTTCCTGCCACCATCTCTTTAGACCAGATTCATCCGGGGATGAGAGGCGTTGCCTACACGGTATTCGAAGGGGTGAAGCCGGAGCCGATGGAGGTGGAAGTCCTCGGCATCCTGAACAATGTCAACGGCCCCAAAGGCAGCATCATTCTGGTGCGCCTGCATGGAAAGAAAGTGGAATACACCGGAGTGGTCGCGGGCATGAGCGGCAGCCCCGTATACATCGACGGGAAGCTGGCCGGCGCGCTGGCCTTCCGCATCGGTGAGTTTTCCAAAGAGCCGATCGCCGGGGTCACGCCCATCCAGGAAATGCTGGAAATCAATGCGCTGGATGCAACGCCGGCCGAGGGCGATGCCTCCGCCGCCGGCAGCGCGCACAGCGCCGCTCAACCCACTTCGGCGCCGGGGTTACCCGCCGCGGGCGAGGTGCAGTCCTACGCAAACTATTTGCAGCCGATTGAAGCGCCGCTGGCTTTCAGCGGATTCAGCGAGGAAACGTTGCGCCGGTTCGCGCCGCAATTCACCACCGCCGGCATCGTTCCGGTGATGGGCGCCGGCTCGGTGAGCGACAGCAAGCAACCGGAACCGCTGGAACCGGGTTCGGCGGTGAGCGCCGTGCTGGTGCGCGGCGATATGAATATTGCGGCTACCTGCACCGTAACCTATATGGATCCCAAGCGCCTGCTGGCCTGCGGGCATCCGATTCTGCAGTCCGGGCAGGTGCAGATGCCCATGTATAAAGCGCGGGTGCTGGCGACGCTGCCTTCCACTTATAACGCCTTCAAAATCGTGAATGTCACCGAGCCGGTAGGCGCCTTCGTACAGGACCGGCATACCGGTATTATGGGCCGCTTTGGCGAAGAGGCGCGCATGATTCCGGTGACGGTTTCCATTCACGGCATCGCGCAGCCGAAGCAGTTTCATTACGAAGTGCTCAATAACGGCAAAATTACGCCTCTGGCCATGATGGTCACCGTCTTTCAATCCCTGCAAGGTTTGAACGAGTATGGCGAAGACGTTACCTATCACCTGAACGGCCATATCAGCGTGGGGGGATTTCCGGCGGTCGATCTGAATAACATGTATGCGCCGGCCGAGAACGCTCCGACCTCCTTCTCGGTGGCCATGGCGGTGGGCGAACGCTTCGGGCGCATCTACGAGAATCCATACGTAAGGCCCGATATTAAGGGCGTCAACCTGGATTTTGAGCTGGTGAAAGAACGGCGTTGGGCGCAGCTGGAGACCGCCCGCACGGATGTGACGGAAGCGCGCCCGGGCGATGAAATCGTGGTGGAGGCGGTGCTGCAGCCCTATCGTGGCGAGCGCATGGTGCGCCAGATCCCGATCAGAATTCCCGCTTCCACCCCGCACGGGCCGTTGCGCATCCTGGTGAGCGACGGCGATTCGCTGGATCACATCCGGCGCATGCCTCCCGGGTTGGGGCGCAAACTGGATCTGGCATCGACCATTGGCTTGCTTAACAGCGAACATACGAATACGCGCCTGTACGTCTCCCTGCTGGATTCGAATATCGAGGTCATGGTGGGGGACAAGGTGATGCCGACCCTGCCCTTGTCGGTGATGAATGTCATGGACGGCATGCGCGGTACGCAGGACATGATTGTGCTGGGCGAGTCCTCGGTGAATGAAGCCTCCACCGCGATGGATTATGTCGTTTCCGGCGCACAAGTGATTACGATCAATGTGAAGTGAAGAATAACCATTGAGTCATTGAGTGACTGATGACTGAATGAATCAACCAAGGTTGCAGCAACAACTTACTAAATTCGAACGGGATAAGCCGATAAACCTCTTATGAGCAAGCGTCTTTGTGTCTTCTTCCTGTTGATGCTGCTGGCCTGTGCCGGCGCCTATGGCGAGGGTACTCGCACCTGGCAGCAATCCAAGTTTGACGAGTTCGAAAAAGGAACCTCGCACGGAGTGGCGATTCGCAGCGGCGGCGCGCTGGAAATGGCGCCCGCTTTCAAAGCGCTGGCGACCACCTCGTCCACATACGTTTGGGCCATCGCCTCCGACCGGCAGGGAAACGCCTACCTGGCCGCCGGCGCACCGGCCCGTATCTACCAGGTGACACCCGACGGCAAAGTGACGGACATCTTCGAGCCGCAGGAGTTCCAGGTGCAGTCGCTGGTGCTGGACAAGAATGACGTAATCTATGCGGCCACTTCGCCCGACGGCAAGGTATATAAGATCGAGCACCACCCGGCTGCCGGCAAGCAGGAAACGGCCAAGGCCGCCGCGAAGAACGGCAAGGCCAAGGGCGACACCGCGGACCAGGCAAAATCGGGCGCCGATCCCGCCTGGTCGTCCTCGCTGTGGTTCGATCCCAAGACGAAATACATATGGGCACTGGCGCTGGACGGCGCGGGACAGCTTTATGTTGCCACGGGCGATCATGGCGAAATCTTCCGCGTCGACAGCAAGGGGCAGGGAACTTCTTTCTTTCGCAGTGACGAAGCGCATATCCGCTCCCTGGCCTTCGATCCCAAAGGCAACCTGATTGCCGGCTCGGACAGCAGCGGGCTGATCTATCGCATTTCCCCGGAGGGCAAAGGTTTCGTGCTGTACAGCGCTCCGAAAAAGGAAATTACCGCGCTGGTTGTGGATGACGCGGGAAACATCTATGCCGCCGGAGTGGGCGAGAAACACGGCGGCGTAAATTCGCAGCCGCAGATGCCGCCGCCGGTTCCCGTGACCCCCGGCGGACCGGCGCTGCCGATGCAGTTGCCGCCCAACTTCCCTCTGCCGGGATTGGGCGCTGCCGGTTCCGACGTCTATAAGATCGCTCCCGATGGAGATCCGGCGCGTATCTGGACTTCCAAGGAAGATCTGGTTTACTCGCTGGCTTTCGATGGTCAGCAGCATCTCATCGCCGGTACCGGCAACAAGGCGCGCCTGATTGAGATTCGCGGAGAAATGCAATTTACCGATCTGCTCAAGGCCAGCGCCACTCAGGTAACGGGATTTGCCAAAGCTCCCAATGGCGGGCTATACGTGGCCACCAGCAATCTGGGAAAGGTCTTCCTGCTGGGCGGAACGCCCGCAGCCGACGCCACCTATGAAAGCGACGTTTTTGACGCGAAGACCTTTTCGCTCTGGGGCCGGGCCGAAGTGCGGGGCCACGGAAACTTTGAGTTGTGGGCGCGCAGCGGCAACGTGGATAATCCCGACCGGAATTGGAGTGCCTGGACCCAGGTCGATCTGCCCAAGGGCGAATCGCTGGCGGTTCCTCCGGCCCGTTTTGTGCAGTGGAAGGCCGTGTTCCATCCCGGATCGCCGGCTCCCAAGATCGATGGCGTCATCCTGAACTATTTGCCGAAGAACGTGGCGCCGGTGATCGATGAGGTGGTGGTGCAGCCCGGCCTGCGCTACCAGCCTTCGCCGAAACCGGCCGGCCCGGAGATCGTGCAAAGCAACGCTGTGCCGCCGGCGGCCACGCATGTGGAGCCGCCGCCACCTTCGGCCGTTCGCGATCGCGGATCGATTGGCGTTCGCTGGACCGCCCATGACGATAATGACGACGAACTCGTCTTTTCGCTCTACTACCACGGCGATGGCGAAACCAACTGGAAGCTGTTGAAAGACAATCTCAGCGATCCGTTTTATACCTTTGACGCCGGCCTGCTGCCCGATGGCGGTTACAAGGTCAAAGTGGTGGCCAGCGACGCTCCTTCGAATTCCCCGGATACGGCGCTCACCGACGAGCGCGAAGGCGAACACTTCGAGGTGGATACGACTCCCCCGCGCATCGACCAGCTCAATGCCTCCGTGGGAACCGGCGGATTGCACGTAACCTTCCGCGCGACGGATAACTTTTCCGATCTCAGGCGCGCCGAATATTCCGTGGATGCCGGAGACTGGCAGTACATCGAGCCGGTGGGGCGGGTCTCCGATGCGCTCACCGAAAGCTACGACTTTACGGCGCCGCTGCCGAAAGTCCAGCCATCGGCTCTCAACCCGGCTGCCGGCGAGCATGTGCTCGTGGTGCGCGTGTGGGACCGATTCGAGAATATGGCTTCGGCGAAGACCGTGGTGCGCGGAAAGTAGAAAGCAACTATTCGTTACGGAGACACGGAGGAAAATTGAGCAATCGAGGGATCGGCTGATTACCGAACCCCAATGCTGGTTCGGTTCAAATTTCTCAATTGCTTAATTTCCCGATTCCTCAATCGGGGTTCTCTCCGTCACGGTCTTGGCATGGAGGATTCCACGGTTCCCGCCGCGTGTTCCTTGGCTTTGGCGATCAGTTCGACGACGCGATCCTTATGCGGATAATCGGGATTGGTCTGCAACAGCTTCTCCCAGGCCGCGATGGCGCCTTTGACGTCGTTCTTGCCTTGCCACTTCACCATGCCCACATTGAAGAGCGTACCGGCGTGCGTAGGATTGTAGGAGAGCGATTTCTGGTACTCGGCCAGGGCGGCATCGGCATTGCCCTGATACCACAAGCACGTGCCATAGTCGGTGCGCACATCCACGTTTTTGGGATCCAGTTTCAGAGACTTCTCGTAATACCCGATAGCGTCGGCATACTGCTGCGTGTCGTAATAGACGCCCCCGATTTGTGCCAACAGAGCCGGATCCGCCGGGTTGCTCTTGAGCTGCTCCAGCATCGGTTCCGCCTCTTTCTTGCCCATGGCCGCCAATTGCTCGGGAGAAACTTGCGCCGAATTGTCCGGCGCAGCGGCGGCCGGCGGATTTGCCGCGGCCTGGGTGTTGGCGCCCGAAGAACCGCGCAGCAAATAACCGGCTGCCAACCCGACCAATAGACAAATCACAGCCAGCACATAGGCTTGCGTACTGGTCCAGTTGGACGATGGCGCCGGCGGCGTAACTTGGTTGGGCATCGAATCCTCTTCCTCATACCGCCGGGATGACGGCGTGGTAAGCAATAAGAACAGTTTAGCGCGTTCCATTCCATGACCGGCAAAAACTGCCTACTCCCGGCACGCCTTGCCTGATGAAAGCGCCATAGCAAGACGCTGCTTCGGGCCCGAGCCCGCCACGACCGGGCATAGGAAGAATTTAATTTTGCCGCGAAGTCGTTGTTTCGATTCGATTGGGACGACCGCCCGCGGCTAACGCCGCCTCCGAAATTCAGCTTCCCGCATCGTGGCCCCTGGAGTGCCAGTGTCTGTGCAGGGAAAGTGCCACCAGGGGAGCTATACGGTGGCGGCTAGGGGAAAGATGGGAACCGGTGAGGCTCGCTGCTCGCCCTCTCATCAAGGAGGTTAAGGATGTCTGTACTTGGAATTTCCAGCATGAATTCCACCGGGAATGAATTTCAGCAGCTGGGACAAGCGCTCAAAACCGGCAACATGAGTGCGGCAAAGCAGGATTTCGCGCAGCTGACGCAAAATGCAAGCAGCACGCAGAGCACGAGTTCGCCCTGGTCCTCGCAAGTGTTCAGCAATCTGGCCCAGTCTTTGAAGCTGCAGCTGGCCACCGGAACCGCCGGCACGCAAGGCGCAGGTGCGGCGAGTTCGCTCTCCCAGGGAAGCAACTCCCTGGGGCAGGCGCTGCAATCCGGCAACTTAAGCGCGGCGCAACAGGCATACTCGCAAATGCAGCAAAGCGTTCAGGATATTCAACTGAATCTGAAGCATAACCACCATACGGCCTTGCAGCCGCTGCAGGCCGCTGCCGGCGATACGAGCAGTTCCTCCTCCGGCGACGGCACCAACAGCGGCACCACCGGCACCAACTTTCTCTCTTCGGCCTTAAGTCTCTTCAGCGCAGTGGCATAGGGGTCTGCGGTCCTCCTGGAAACGCCAGCTAACCGGCGGCTTTCCAGGAGGACCATGGACTAATCTAATTCTGGTTTTGAAGAATCCACTGCCGCAGGCAAAAGTGGTCGTATTCGGGGACATCGAGGAACTGCAAACCGGCGCGGCCCGAGCGATCGGCCCAGACGATTAGCGCCTCACCCCGAACCTGGCTGCCGCTGTCGGGCAACGAGAAGGAAAAGGGCAGCGAGCGGCCGGGCTGCAGGACTTCCATCGCCTGTACTGCCATTCCACTCTCGCTGACGTTGAGCAGGAATGCCGCCTCTTCCGTCCAGTCCACGTATATGACAGGCTTGACTTCGACTCTTGACCCGCGGCTTCCGGCCAGCGCATTGGAGTGGAGAGCCATGCCGGGGAATTATATCGCTTTACCATAAGATCAGATTCCGAATTCTGAAACCGGCATAAGTTAAGTCACCCCCCAATTCGCTGCCGGCGCCCTGGGGGAGAGCTCGGTGGAGCGGAAACGCTTTTCCGGCCAACCACCGGCGGCGAACGGCCGGCGGCTGAATTTGAGAATCATGCTATACTCCTTCGCCGATGCGAGGACGTGTGCTGCAGTGGGTATTACGATCCCTGGATGGCGCGGCGGACGCTCTGCCATGGCGCCGCCGGCGGTTGGGGGCGCGGCATTTGCGCACCGGCCGGCGTGGAGAAGACGATGCCTACTTCTGGTTGCGCCGGCAGGGCTACGTGATGGTGGCGCGTAACTGGCGCTCACCGCGGCGCAGGGGAGAACTCGATCTGGTCGGCTGGGAGAAGCAGGTTCTCTGTTTTATCGAGGTGAAGACCCGGAGCCGCCGCGATCTGGTTACGGCAGAAGCCGCAGTCGATCTTTCCAAACAGAAAGAACTGCGGGCCATGGCTGCCGAATATCTGCGCCGTCTGCCCGGAGCGGCGCCGCCGCATCGCTTCGATGTGGTGACGGTCTACTACGAAGAGGCCGGCCGTCCGGCGATTACTTTGCTCCGCGACGCCTTCAGGGTGGCCGGATAAGGGCCGAACTTCCGGCCGGGAGCAATGTCGCGATGGAATCCTCCGGTTACCAGGGTTGAATCCGGGGGCGAGGCTGGGGGTGGCTCCGTTCGCGAATGGCTGTGGTTGCGTTAGAATCTAAGCCACTGGGTGATGGGGTGCACTTTCGGAATAGCCACTCTTCAATCCAGCGTTTTCTTTTGGGAGAAGTCATCCGTGCCTGAACTGAGAAAAGATCCAATCGTTGGCCGCTGGGTTATTATTTCCACCGATCGCGCGAAACGTCCTACGGATTTCGCTCGCGAGGGCGTAAAACCCAAGGGCGGATTCTGTCCGTTTTGCTACGGCAATGAAGGCAAGACGCCGCCGGAAATTCTGGCTTTCCGTCCCACTCCCAATGGCGGGCAGCCGGCGGCGAAGGATTCCCCCGGCTGGACGGTGCGCGTGGTGCCCAACAAGTTCCCGGCGCTGGGTATTGAAGGCAACTTGAACCGCCAGGCCGAAGGCATGTTCGACAAAATGAACGGCATCGGCGCGCACGAAGTGATCATCGAAACTCCGGATCACAATGCCACGTTGGCCACCATGGCGGTGAAGCGGGTGGAAGACGTATTGTGGGCCTTCCGGGACCGCATTCTCGACCTGCGCCAGGATAAGCGCTTCAAGTACATACTGATTTTCAAGAACCATGGCGAAGCCGCGGGCGCATCGCTTGAGCATCCGCACTCGCAGTTGATCGCTCTTCCCATTCTGCCCCGCCGCGTGGTCGAGGAATTCGAGGGCGCCAAACAGTATTATCTGTACAAGGAGCGGTGCGTTTTCTGCGACATCATCCATCAGGAAATCGATAACGGGGTGCGCGTAGTGGCCGAGAATGAGCACTTTCTCACGCTCGCCCCCTATGCCCCGCGTTTTCCGTTTGAAACCTGGATTCTGCCCAAGCGCCATGAATCGGCCTACGAGCATTCCTCCTCGCAGATGTACGCCGCCCTGGCGCGCTCGCTAAAGGACCTGTTGAGCCGCGCCGAACGCGTGCTGGATAATCCGGCCTACAATCTGGTGATCCACACCTCGCCGGTGCAGGATCCACAGCAGGACCACTATCACTGGCACATGGAATTTATGCCGAAGTTGACCAAGACGGCGGGATTCGAATGGGGAACCGGATTCTATATCAATCCCACTCCGCCCGAGGAAGCGGCCCGCTTCCTGCGCGAGGCAGTGGTGCCGGCCGAAGCCAGCCAGCCCGCGACGGTTTGACCAAGGAAAAGACTGCTGATTTGTGTTGGATTTACTGCGAGGCCATTCTTATTTCCGGTGTCTGAAGCAGGACAATCGTCACCCAATACAGGCCTCCGGGATATTTGGGAGTGCGTGCGTAACAGACGCCAACGCTGTAGTGGGTGATCCCCCGCACGCCGCTCAGGCGGGCTACGGACGCCGGTAATTTTGCCGGATCCGTGGTGGCATAGGAAGCGGCAAAGCGAGCGCCGGTCAGGGCCAACGCCGGTTTGCTGTCCGGCGCTTCTTTAGCGGCCATGGATTGGGCGGCCTCACGCAGCCGGGGATCGGAAAGCAGAATCAGGCTGTCCGCGCCGGCTTCCCGCCGCAGCCGGTCAAAGTTGGCCGCAAGCAATTCGGCCGCCTGATCGTCGGATAGATCGGCGAGTCGGTGCGCGAAGTCTTCTGCGACATACCAAACCCCTCCCATTTCCACCAGTCCGAGGCCAACGGCATTGAATGCCGGATCCAGCAGATTGGCCCGATGGGCGGGAGAGCCCAGGAAACTTCGATGGGCATCCTCGACGCTCAAGTCGTAGGTAACATTTTCGCTGGCGCGGTCCAGGCGGAGGTTCTGCGAGGAGAGCCGGTCCAGCAGCGGCGGTTCCCCGTCGAAGCGATGGGATAACGTGCCCTGTTCAGCCATGATCTGGGCATGGCGCCGCGCGGCCTCGGCCAGCCGGTCGTCCCAAACCAGCGCCGGCAGGCCGGCCTGGCTGCGCGTCTGATTGATCAGCGTAAGCAGTGTCTGCTGCTGCTCGGCAAGGGTGCGCGCCGGCGCCGCGGCGGAGCTGTAGCTCACCTCCGGCGCCGCGGGAGCGGCCATCGGCAAGGCATCCGGCCCGGAACCGGAAAACCCGCACATCAATATTAGGGCGAGTAGCACGTTTCCAGCATGGCGCATCTGGGCACATATACCAGCGCAACCGGAAACGGCACCATCACCGGAGTAAGGGCACCTTGGTACCCGAAATCCTGGCCCAGCCCCTAAAGTCGCGCACCCAGCGCGGGTAAAACTTTGATGGTCAATCAAGGCCGCGGGATGGCTCCGGCAGGAGACGGCCGGGCCGGATGCGTCCTAATTCACGCCCAGGACCACATCGTAGAGCACGCGGAATCCGCGGCGAAGTTCATCCAGGCGGATGCGCTCATTGTCGCCATGTTCGGTGGCGGCTTCTTCCATGGTGGTCAGGTAAGGGTCATAGCCGTAGCAGACCACGTCCAACTGCCGGTAGCGCTGGCTTTCGGTATATCCGCTGGCCAGCCGCGGCAGCACTTTCGCCTCCGGATAATAGTGCTGACTCACCCGGCGGATCGCGTCGAACAGAGGGGTATCAATGGGCGAGGCGTTACCGGCGGCGAAGCCATCCATAGGCTCCAAGGTGACATGGGAATCGGCCACTACGCCACCCAGAATCTTCAGGAACTGTTTGGGATCCTCGCCTGGCAGCAGACGCACGTCCAGGTTGGCCCAGGCTTCCTCCGGGATGATGTTCGTCTGTTGCGCTCCACCCAGCATGGTTACCGAGATGGTGTCGCGCAGCAGATAGTTCAGCGAGTCGTCCTGCATCACCGTGCGGCGGAAGGAGGCGTTTTTCAACGCCTGCTGAATGTTGCGGAATTGGGCCGCCCGCGCCGGCGCTTCATACGGAGCGATCTGGGTCAACAACTGCTGCACCTGCGGCAATACCTTCAACTCGGGCTGATAGGCCAAAATGCGATTCAGTGCATAAAGCAGGCGGTTGGGAGCGGATTCCTCGATCGGCCGCGACCCGTGGCCGGCCTGTCCGTGGGCCACCACGTGCAGCCAGAAGGGCGCCTTTTCCGCGATATCCACGCCGACGTATTTGGTTTTGCCGTCTTCCAGCAGACTCTGTCCGCCTTCGGTAAGCAGAAACTCGGCATGGTCCAGCAACTCGCGATGATTGGCAATCAACCAATCCGTGCCGGTGTCGTGGACCTCCTCGTCGGCGGTAGCCAGCAGGATGACATCGCGATCCATCGCCGGCTGTTCGCGCTTCAACATCACCAGAACCAGCAACTGCGCCAGTCCTTCGTTCTTCATATCCTGCGCGCCGCGGCCGTACATGGAGTCGCCGACGATCGCGCCGCTGAAAGGCGGCGCCAGCCAATGCGCCGCTTCGCTGGAGACAACGTCCATGTGACTCAGCAATACGATGGGACGCTTGCTCCCTCCCTCAACCGTGTTCCCGTTTACAACATGAGTTGCCCGCACGCGGGCCCATACGTCGGCACGATCGGGGGAGTACTGCAAAATCCGGTTTTCGATGCCTTCCGCGTCGAGGATGCGTTTGAACCATTCCGCCGCCGCCAGCTCGTGTCCGGGAGGATTGGTGGTATCAATGCGCAGGTATTGCTGCATCCAGCTGACGGCCAAATCCTGATACTGGAGCATGTGATCGGCGGGAATCAGCTCGGATGGAACGGCCTGCGGCCCCGCTCCGGCCATGCGTATCTCGGTGGAAGTGGCCGGGTCCGCGGCATGCGATGGCACGGCCGCAACCGTTGCCAGAGCCAGCGAGAGTCCGAGAATTAGAGCCTGATGAAAGTGCCGCATATCCATTACGGGAGTTGCATTTCCCGTTCCATCCCGCGAACGCGCCGTATTCCCTGCCAGGGCAGTCGCACAACCACGCTTGTAGCCGGCCTCTGCAACCCGGCTTTCGGCCATGCCGCAAACCTGAAATCAGGGAGCCAATGGCAGTTTTCGCTATCCAATCGTGGCAGTTACCGTGACCAAAAGGAATACGGTCTTTGCATTAGTTTCCGGTTCCCAGTGCACCCGGCCAGGTTTATTCTGGAAGCCGGAAACTCGATACTTTTTGTCTGACGAAAGATTGACTGTGATCGAACTGGCGCCCTCTATTCTGTCCGCCGATTTCGCGCGGCTGGCCGAGCAAGTACACGCCGCCGCCGCCGGTGGAGCCACCTTGCTGCATGTGGACGTTATGGACGGCCATTTCGTCCCCAACCTTACCATTGGCCCGCCGGTGGTCGCTTCTTTGAACAAGGCCACCGAGCTGCCGCTGGACGTTCACCTGATGATCGAGAACCCCGATTTGTTCATACCGGCATTTATCGAGGCTGGCGCGGATTGGATCTCCGTCCACCAGGAAGTGGCGGTGCATCTGAATCGAACCCTGGATTTAATCCGGAAGCAGGGCGCTTTGGCCGGTGTCGTCATCAACCCCGCCACGCCGGTGCATACGCTCGAGGAAGTGCTCGACATGGTGGATTTCGTGTTGATCATGTCGGTCAATCCCGGCTTTGGCGGGCAAAAGTTCATCCCTGGCGCGCTGGAGAAGATCCGCAAACTGGCCGCCCTGCGAGAGTCACGCCGCCTGAAATTCCGTATCGAGGTGGATGGCGGAATCGCACTGGAGACCATCGCGGCGGTCGTGCAGGCCGGCGCCGAGGTGTTGGTGGCGGGCAATGCCGTGTTCGGCAAGGGCGATCCCAAGGCCAATGCCGAAAAGCTGATCAAGGCCGCTAACGAGGCCAGACTGCTAAGGGCGTAGCACACGGATATGGCTGGGCTGCCTCCGCAGACCGGCAGCGTGAAACGTGAAACGCTTCTTCCGGCGAAAGACCGGCGGCCTTTCCTGTAAACTATGGAATAGAATAGATCCCAGAATCCAGGCGGCGCCGGCCGCCGCGAAGCAGTTTTTCCCGAGGTAGGAAATGTATCGTCGTTGGTTGGTCATCGCCGCGGTGCTCGCGCTGGTCCTTAGTCTGGCGGCTTGCAGCAATAAAAAAGTCAGCAATCCGATTGCAAACGTCGACTCCAAGCAGCCGGACAAGGTGTTATTCGATCGTGCAACGGAAGCCATGAAGCACAACCAGTTTGACGTTGCCCGGATGAGTTTGCAGACGCTCATCAATACCTACCCGGATTCGGAGTTTGTGGCGCGGGCCAAGCTGGGCATTGCCGACAGCTGGTACGCCGAAGGCGGTTCCTCGGCTCTGGCGCAGGCGAGAGCGGAGTACGAAGATTTCAAGACCTTCTTCCCCAATATGGCGGAAGCCGCCGAAGCGCAGATGAAGATCGCCAACATCGAGTACCAGCAGATGGAGAAGCCGGATCGCGACTATACCCACGCCAAGCGCGCCGAGGACGAGTACCGCAACATGCTTATGCAGTATCCCGACAGCAAGCTGGTTCCCCAGGCCAAGGAGCGGTTGCGGGAGGTGCAGGAGGTGCTTGCCGAGGGCGAGTTTGATGTCGGCCGTTTTTATTACATGCGTCCGGCCTACCTAGCGGCGATTGCCCGCCTCAAATCGCTGGTTGATACGTATCCGCTGTTCAGCGGAGCCGACGAAGCATTGTTCATGCTGGGAGACTCGTATCAACGGCAGGCGGAAGCGGTCCGTAACGCCCGGTTTGGAGGAGATCCCGCCAAGGTCGAGGCTCAGAAGGCCGTTGCAATCAAGAATTTTGAAGATCATGCTACGGACGCATACTCGCGCATCATTACGCGATATCCGGCCACCGATCGCGTCAACGACGCCAAACGGCGGCTGGAAGCAATGCATCGGCCGGTTCCCAAGCCTACGGCGGAAGCGATCGCTCAGAATAAGGCCGAAGAGGCAAGCCGCGTACATACCGGCCTCTGGGAGCGCACCGCCGATAATTTCCATCGCCATCCCGATGTTGCGCTGACGGCCAAAGCCGGCGAGCCCACGCTCACGGATCCTACGCCGGTCAGTGCTCCTCAACTGGCGCGCGAGACCACGGCTCTGGTTACGGGCAAGGGCGCCGCCGCTGGAGGCGCATCCGGCCTGTCTCTGGATACTGGAGGAAAGGGCGAGCCACCGCCCAACGCTCCCGCTCCTCGTTCCGATGCCGGCCCGGCGCGGACGAATGATCCGAATGCGATCCCGGAGCTGAAGACCCTGGATGCCGGTTCGAGCGCGGCGCCCTCCGGGACGCCCGGCGATGCCAATGCGGGAGCGCAGGCCGCCCCGCCGCAGGTGAATGAAGCCGCCCAGCCCGGCAACTCCTCAGCGGCAGCGTCCAATAGCACGGATAATAACGGCAATCAGACGGACCAGGGCCAGAGTACCTCGAAAAAGAAGAAAAAGACGGGCCTCGGCAGGTTACTGCCTTTCTAAACTCCCAAGGGTGTGCGGCGATTCAGAACGCGGGCCTCGGGTCCGCGTTTTTTGTGGGGAGTAACATTTTGGTGACCTGCGGCAATGGATTTGGAAACGCCAAGGCTAATACCTTGGTGCGGGCTCAGGGATCGAATTCATTGACTTAGCTTCACGGAAACAGTAACTTTTGCTGCACGGTCCTCTGCGCGCGGTCGATTCGTGCGTCTGGGGGAAAGACCCGGCAAAGGAAGATTTGTGGCGCTCAAGATTCTGCTTGCTGACGACAGTATGATTGCCCAGAATATGGGCCGAAAGATTTTAGTGGACGCCGGTTACGATGTGGTTCCGGTGAGCAACGGCGCCGCGGCGGTGAAACGGCTTCCCGACGTTAATCCTGATATCGTCCTGCTCGACGTATACATGCCCGGCTATACCGGGCTGGAAGTCTGCGAAAAAATCAAGAACGGGCCGACGACTTGCCATATTCCAGTACTGCTGACCGTAGGTAAACTGGAGCCTTTCCGCCCGGAAGACGGCATGAAAGTGAAGGCCGATGGAGTCATCGTCAAGCCTTTCGAAGCCACCGACCTGGTCGCTGTTGTGGCGAAGCTGGCGGAACGCATCCCGATTGCCGGGCTCATTCCCCCACCTCCGATTCCCGTGGCAGAAAAAGTTCCGCCCCCGGTAACCGGTCATGGATTGGAAGTCGTCGCGCCGCCGCCGCCGGTCGAAGCGTCGGTCGAAGCGCCGGCCGAAATACCGATGAACGCCGCCGCCGCTCCCGCCCTAGGCGAGGACTTTCTAAACGAGTTGGTAATCGGTGCGCCGCCGCCCGGCAGTCCCTCCGAAGCTCCGGCGGCAGAGTTGGCGGAGGCCAGTGCCGAAACCGGCGATAACCTGGCAATTGACATCGATTTTCTGATGGATTCACCGGCGGAGATGCCGCCGGTTGCCGAAGCTGCGGAAGCCGAACCCGCGTCCGTACCGCAGGCGCCGGTTCCGCAGGCGGAAATACAAGCGGCAGTTGCCGGATTTGATCTTCAAACGCCCGCCGCCGCCGCTGCGCCGGCGATTCCCGCACCCCCTTCGGAGGCCGAGTCCGCTGCCGAGATGCCGCCGATAGAGATCTTTTTGGAGCCGGTTGAGGAGGAAGCGGAAGAACCTCCGATCATCTTCAGCGCGCCCACGCCGCCCGCGACGCCGGTTTCATCGCTGCCGGGACTGGAACCGACATTGCAAGCCGCGCAGCCCGAGTCCGATATCGCCATAGCGCCCGGGCTCATGAGCGACTACAACGAGTCGCCGGTGCAGGCTCTCAGCGAGGTTGCCGTCGAGCCGGCGGAAACCGCATCGGAAGAGCCTCCGGAATTTGCATTGTTCAATTCCGTATTGGCTGCCGATGCCGAAGCGCAGGTTGACCCTGCCGCTACCGCTTCTCCGGATGTTGCGGAAGCGGCTGCCGAAGCAGTCGAACCGATTCTGGAGTTGCCGGAAAGCGCCGTCGAAGCCCCGCCGGTCGCCGCCGAACTCGAACCCTCCTTTGACGAGCTCGCCGCTCCCCCACGAGTCACGGATACGGAAATTCCATACCCGGCGGTGGTGACCAGGTTTGATGCCGCCGATGACGCCCTGGGCCTGGCCATGGAAGCCATGCTCGCCGGTAGCGCCCAGACGCCGGATGTGGAAGAAGTGGAAGAAGCAGAAGAAGCGGAAAAAGAAGCAGCGGAAAAAGTAGAAGACGTGAAAGAAGACCAGCCGCAGCTGGAGACAGTCAGCCAGGCCGTCGAGATGATTTCGCTGTCCCCGTTTGAGGAAGTCGAGGAAGTTGAGGAACCGGAGGAACTTCCTGTCCCGCTCGAAATGCCGGTTGAGCTTGCTCCCGAACCCGAACCCGAGCCCGAGCTGGAACCCGAGCTGGAACCCAAAGACCAGTCCGTTGTGGTATCGCTGGAAACCATCCTGGCCGCAACCATGCCGGAGGAGCCATCGATTGCCGCAGTCGAGACCGTCCCAGATTCTCCGGAACCCTCCCGCGAAACGGTTGCGGAAACTGCCGCACCTCCAGCGGCGCCGTGGGCCCTGGCCGCCGCTGTTTCGCCGGCGAAGCCCGAAGTTGCGGCCATGGAGGCCGCTTCCAAGCCTGCGCCTGAGCCGCCGGTCATGATGGAGGCAAACGCGGCCGAACAGATTGTGGACCACGTCCTGCAGCGCATCCGCCCGGGGTTGGTGGAAGAAGTGAAGCGATTGCTGGAACGCGGGTAGGGCGATTTCCAAGCTCTCAATACCCTCAATGGTTGTCACGCTTCGACTCGTCCCTCTGGCCGGGACGAGTCGAACGGTGCTCAGCACCCAACCCTGCCGTTTGCGGGCTCCCAGCTTTTAGCTCCTGACTCCTAATTTCCAACTCCTGACTTCCAATGCCCCGCGCGCACCGGTTTTGCGGCCACCGGTTTCTCGCGCATCCGCATTGCGGACATGGAAAGTCGTCCCCGATATCCCTAGCCTCCGTCAATCATTGCGGCCAAGCCTCGTTTCCCAAAACGGGATTGGTGCTGGAAATATTTGCTGATCTCCTTGCTTGTGCTAGCCTGTCGAGAGACAATTGGGGAACCCTTGGTGTACCAAGACCGAAAACAGATTAGACGGACATGACCCTAGACAACCCTTGCCCCGACGGGTGGTCACTATGGAATGTTTTCGACAACAACCGCGCGGTGACTCTGGACGATATCGGAGAAAGCACCTCCAGCCCTTAGTTTCCTTCCCCCGTTTCCAGATGGCCTGCGACCGGCAGGATAGAAGCCTATTGGACGGCAAGAAGCAGTGAAAGTATTCATCAGTTGGTCTGGAAACCGTAGCAGGGTCGTTGCCGAGGCACTGAAGACCCTCATCAAGAATGTGCTGCCCGACGTGAAGGCCTGGGTTTCATCGGAAAACTTGGCGCCTGGAGTGCTTTGGAGTCCGCAAATTCTCAAAGAGATTGCGGAAGCTTCGGGCGGTATCTTATGCCTGACGAAAGAGAATATGACCCGCCCGTGGATTCTCTTCGAGGCAGGCGGTCTAGCGGCGCTTTTTCAAGGTAGAGAAGTATATCCGTATTTGCTCGACTTTTCTCCAACTGAACTCCCAGCGCCACTCTCGTTGTTGAACGCTTCCGCCTCGGATCTGAAGGGTACGTTATCTGTTCTGCTGGCAATTAACAACCAACGAACAGACGGGAAGAAGCTGGAAGAGGAGTTCATAAAAGGTGTCTTCGGCCGTTTCTGGCCGGCGTTTGCCAAGCGACTTGAACACGCTCGGAAAATGACGGCTGACCTTCCCGCCCTCCAAAGGGATCTGTCGCAAGTGAAGGCCGACGCCATCGCGAGCATTGTTAAGAGGGTTTTTCGAAAATTAGAGAGCTTGGCGGCCGAGTATGCGCAATTGGCGAGTGAGCACCGGAAGTTGGCTAAAGAGTACAACGACCTTGCGAAGAGACAATCACGGGCACATCCCAGTGCCGCGCGATCAAGTCCCATCTCCGTGCGCGCCGTTTCGTCGTCCGCCGCCAAGAGAACGCTTTGTGCATCAGTGAAAGCTACCAAGAAGGACAGAAGACATTAAGGTTCCATGAGGTTGGTGCATGACTACCACAGATCAAGATGTCGTTGATAAAATCGTCGCCGATCTGCGCGATCTGGTTAGAGCTGAGAGCAAAGCGGCAGTCAGGCGACTGCAGGACAATATTGAACGAGCGATCGAAAAGGCGGGTGAGAACCTGAAAACGAAGCTCACATCGCCTAGCCCAGAAAAACCTGGTAAGGAGTAGAAGCCATGTCAGCTATGGGTGCCGCGCCAATGCCCCTGCCCCCCACTCGCCTCGAGGTCGTGACCAAATCCGAGGCGCCGCAACGATATCTGCCAGCCGAGTACATGCACTTCACTTTGAAGCAGATCGCAGAGCAACTCAGCAACTTGCGTAAGATTCGAAGACTAGCGGACGGACAACACCTCGATTACCTCCGAAATATGCCGTACTCCAGGGAGGATATGCAGGAAGATTGGGACGATGCTTGCGCCTTTGTCGCGCTGCTTGTTTTGGAAGGCTCTGAGATCAACTTCCGCCAACTTGAGCCGGCGTCGTATCCAATCTTGGAGGGAGCTTGGCTCAAGAGCGTCAATCAATTGCGAGCCTACTACCAGTGGCGAACATGCGATCAGGGTACTCCCGAGGCAAATTACTTCAAGGCTTCGGCGGATCTTCGTCAGCGTCTGCTTGGCAGGAAGCCGGCCGGTGTGGATGAGTTTGCCCCTGTGAAGGACTATTTGACGGAGAACTTCCTAAGTGGGGGACCTTCATGGGGTCTGGATGAAAGCAACCCCCGCGCGGATATGTTGATTAGGGGAAAGGCTCGGCGCATTTGGGAAACCACAAGGAACCCTGATGCGGATGCTAACTGGTTTCGCGCCCGTACGTTTGCCCATATGTACTACGACAACATTGTCCTAGCGGTGATTGGCAAGGACGTGCCTGCGACTGCGAGTATTCTGAAGGCCTTCCAATTCAGCAAGTCGCTAAAGAACCGTTATCTGATCATCAACTGCTTTGAGGTGGCCATAGCCAGCGAGTTTCTTGATAAGGACATCGTCCGCAATATCCTGCTGGAACCTGGGCGACACGCATTCAGTATGGTTCCAGTGGACAATTGGCCCGGACAGTGGAGGGCATCGGAGAAAATCAAATACTGCCCCAATGAGCGGCATATTGTCTATGAAGGTGTAATGGAACCCGCGGAACGGGACGAACTCTTAAAGCCGCTGGTGGAACCGCAGCACCGCGAGGCTGTCCTGTGCCTCTTCGATCAGAGTCAGTTGGGGCCTTTGGAGAATATGGTGCTCTGAGTCCTGGAGACGGGCAGTAATCATTTACCGACCTTTTGTCCCCTCCAAGTCCTCGCAGGAGATGGGTCATGATTCTTCGTTTCGATGAAGCCAAAGCCACAGAGGCTGCGGCGCTGTTCCTTGCGTTGCGTGGCAAGCGCATGAGCTACCTGAAATTGATCAAGCTGCTTTGTTTGGCAGACAGAACCTCCCTTCTGCGCTGGGGTGTTCCAATTACGACGGACTGGTATATCTCGATGGACCATGGTCCAGTCGTCAGCCGGAATTACGGCCTAATCGTTGAAGACAAGCCAAAGCCAATCTGGTCGAAGTACATCACCGCGCCGATGGGCGAGTACGAAGTTGAGCTTCGGGCTGAGGTCGCAGCCGAGGTTCCCACGGATCGCCTCTCTCGGGCGGAAGAGAGCGTTATCCGAGAGGTTTAAGAGCAATATGGGAAGTTGAATCGGTGGGAACTGGTTCCCTTTTGCTCACACTACCCCGGAGTGGAAAGATCCCCAGTGTGGTTCACTGCCGATTACAATTAAGGATACTTTGAGGGCCGGCGGTGAGGACGAGGCCGAAATTAGAGCGATTCTTCGCGAGCTCTATATTGCGGGCGCCGCAGAGGAAGCGCTGGCGAACGTCGTTTAGGGTCGGCTTGAACTACGTGATCATTGTGCGGCAAGTCATATGGCCTTCGGTTCAAACGGGCTCAGGAAAATCGCGAATTCCGGGCTGTTCCCCATTTTTCCGCTTACGCAAAGTGCTGAGCTAGGAGGAGCAGGGATGAGTTCGAATCTAGATCGCTACAGGAAAGACCTTTATTCCTTAGTTGACAAGGGCAATAAACTACATCTCGCAATGCAGGCAGAATACCTGCCCGAGCAATTTAAAAGTGCGTTGAAGCGGCGCGGCACTGAAAGCAAGGAGATAGCCAAGGCGCTCCCTTCGTTCAACCTGGCCTATCAGTCGTGGTACTCGGAGGCGAAAGTGCTTATCAAGCAGCTATTGCCAGACCGACTCTCAGATTTCGTGCGCCACTATGAGAAGCCAAAGCCACGCAAAGAGATCACCTTCGAAAGCTACAGAATCGAGGACTGCCTCCAAGGGATCACCATAACTCGCGGATGGGAGAAGGAGAAAGTTGCCGGGCCAGAGGCTGCTATCCCTCACTTTCGGCAGCAGCTCGCGATCTTAGCGTCGGTTGAAGCGCGGTTCGAGAGCTCTTTGTTTGACATTCGTCAGTTGGTCCAGGCTGATCTTTTCGACTCGGAACTGGATGCCGCCAAGGAGCTCGCCAAGCAGAACTTCACGCGAGCCGCGGGGGCGATGGCCGGGGTGGTCCTTGAGAAGCACCTCGGACAAGTATGCGACAATCACGGCATCAAGAATCCAAAGAGTGCACCCGCGATTTCTGATCTAGGCAATGCTTTGAAGAATGCAAACGTCATTGACATTCCAACTTGGCGTTTTGTGCAGCAACTAGCAGACATTCGTAACCTGTGCGATCACGACAAGAAGGTCGAGCCCAAGGTTGAGCAGGTTGAGGACCTGTTAGCCGGAGTGATGAAAGTAAAAAAGACGCTGTTCTGAAAACCCGGTCACGGAGAGCGCCGGAATAAACCGGCATATCGCGGGGACGGAACGATCCCTATCATTTCCCGTCTTCCGCTATCAGGTTCATTTAGTCACCTTCTTAAAAGTATGCTCTCGCAGCCACATTGTTTCGAGAAGGGCCTCTTCCGAGTCAAATAACGAAAATGCATTCAGGTTATGATCGTTCAACAATCGCAACACTTCTACCCGCTCGCCCGACGGCAAATCAAATCTCCAAAGGAGATCCTGCTGCGCGCGTCTGTGTTCGAAGACATATTGATGGGAATGGAAATACCATTCGTGGTTAGTGTGACTGCCGCAAATCGTATAGTCGGATTGCTGGCGGAAATGCCTGGAATGGCTCCGAACGTATGGTCCAATACGACGGATCGTAGGTTCGCCGACCGCGCCTCCTTTGGTGCCGTCCGGGCTTTCGCAATATACGTAGATCGATCTCTTTCCTGCAGTCGTAGGCTGATCATCCCTGAATGTGGGGATTCTTCCGAAGGCGATCAGTGTTTTTCCGTGAAGCCGATCACCAGTTT
>CAZUCM010000009.1:8955-21431 GCA_964619235.1 uncultured Terriglobales bacterium | reverse complement strand
AAGGCGTGGGCTCGACGGTGGCAGCGGTCATTGATCGCTACGAATTTCTTGCCGACCGCATCTAGCAGGCTCATGCCGGCAACCCGCTTTTCGGAGGATTACCTGGACGGGCTCCGGCGTAACCCGGGTCAGCGCCAACGGCATCCTGACCAAATAGGCGGCCAATGATCGTCAATCCTCAACTACACTGCACAATCACACAGCACTTATACTTATAAACGGTAGAGTTTTACCTGTTACACTTGATTTATGCATTAACCGGTAATATTATGCCTGCATGGACGTTTTTACCTTCAAGTCCATTGCGGAACTCCAAAGTAGCCTGGGCGGGCAACTGCAAAGGCTCCGCCTCGCCAAAAATCTGGATCAGCGAACCACTGCCGAAAAGGCCGGTATCTCCGAAAGAGCACTGCGAAATCTGGAGGCGGGACGCGGCTCCACTGTGGAATCGTTGCTGAGAGTTCTCAAAGCGCTGGACTCGCTGGAAGGCATCGAAATGCTCGTGCCCCAGCCGTCCGTCAATCCTCTCGCTCTTCTGCGCAGCACAAGAGTGCGCCGGCGAGTTCGCCATCCTCGCGCGGCTCGGAGGCGCGACGGATGAAGCCGGTTCAGGTGATCGAAGTTCGGATGTGGGGCAGCCGGATTGGCGCGGTTGCGCTGGATCCAAGCCTGAATTGTTACGCTTTTGCCTATGAGCCTGCATGGAAGCGAAAGGTAATCGAAGCGGCACCCCTGACGATGCCTCTCGCGGACCGTCGAGAGATATTCGTGTTTCCTGCGCTTCCTAAGGCAACCTACCTTGGCCTGCCCGCCATGCTCGCCGATGCGCTGCCCGATGATTTCGGCAATGCGCTGATCGATGCCTGGATGGCAACCAAAGGCATCGACAAGAGCTCCATCACGGTATTGGATCGGCTGGCCTACATGGGCCGGCGCGGTACGGGCGCACTGGAGTTTCGACCGGCTCGGGGATCGCATGCGGAAAGCGCAACCCCGATTGCGATAAAGCAACTCGTGGAGGAAGCGCGCCGGTTGGTTCAGGGGAACTTCTCCGTCGATGACCAGGCCAAAGCCGCGCTCGCCAACATCATCAAGGTGGGCACTTCAGCCGGCGGCGCGCGCGCGAAGGCGGTGATTACCTGGAATCCAAAAACTGATGAAGTGCGCAGCGGACAGTTTGATGCCGCGCCGGGATTCGAGCATTGGCTGCTTAAATTCGACGGCGTCGGGAACGACAAAGAATTGGGAACCGGTGAAGGGTACGGACGTATCGAGTATGCCTATGCGCTCATGGCGAAGGCGGCGGGAATTTCGATGTCCTCCTGCCGGTTGCTGCAGGAGAATGGCCGGGCGCATTTTATGACCAGGCGCTTCGATCGAGAGGTTACGGCTCACGGGCAAACGCAAAAGCATCATTTGCAGACGCTCTGCGCCATGAATCATCTCGATTTCAGACAGCGTGGGACTCACGCCTATGCCCAACTGTTCTTAACCATAGCGAAGCTCGGCCTGGGCGATGAGGCGGTGACTCAGGTATTCCGGCGCATGGCCTTTAACGTGATGGCCCGCAACTGCGACGATCACACCAAGAATTTCGCCTTCCTCCTGAAACAAGGCAAGTCGTGGGAACTGGCCCCTGCATACGACGTTACCCATGCCTACAATCCCAAGGGCGAATGGACGTACCAGCATCTGATGAGCGTCAACGGAAAATTCCGGGAGATTACACGGAAAGATTTGCTTGAGGATGCCGACCGGTTCAACGTGCGCAAACCACGGGAGATTCTGGCTGAAGTCCGATCCGCCTTGGAGAGCTGGGCCGAATTTGCCCTGCAGGCACAGTTGGAGCCATCCATGCGCGACCGTGTGGCTCTGGACTTTCACCTCTGTATGAATTGAGCCCGTCCGGGCGACCCGCCGTTTACAATAAACCGGTGACCAGGAAAGCGGCTCCCCGGCAAAAAATTCAGAATCTTCAGGCGGAGAACCTCGCGAATCTCCCTTGGCTGGTCCATGGATTCAGCACCCGCGCCGGAGGCTTTTCCAAAGATTATGGCGGCAATGTGCTTAATCTTGGCTTTACGCGGGAAGATTCCCGTGCCGCGGTGGATCGCAATCGCTTAGCCTTTCAAAAGGCTCTGGGCGTAGCGGATTGGCCTATGGCGACGGTTCATCAAGTCCATTCGGACCTGATCTGGCCGGCGGATGCCACCCACCCTGGCGTGGGCGATGGCCTGATCACCCAGACTCCCGGCCTCCTGCTTTCCGTTCGCACTGCCGATTGCCAATCGATTCTGCTGGTTGACGTCAAGAGACGCGCGGTTGGCGTGCTGCACGCCGGATGGCGAGGCACGCTCAAACGCATTGCGGAAAAAGGAGTTGGCGAAATGCGCCGCTGCTTCGGCTCGCGTCCGGCAGATCTGAGGGCGGCCCTGGGACCGGCGATTCATGGCTGTTGTTATGAGGTTGGGGAGGAAGTGCGCGATTTGTTTCAGACGCAGTTCGAATATGCGGACTCGCTGTTTACCGAGACCAAGGAATCCGACCCTATCCGGGACCGCTATCCGTTGCTGTTTTTGACCGCACGCGCTCCCGGCCACATCGAGCCCTGCCTGCCGGTGAAGATTCGGCTGGACTTAGTGGAGGCCAACCGGCGTCAGTTGCTGGCCGCGGGAGTGCGCCGCCGACAGATATGGGCGTCGCCTCTTTGCACCTCCTGCCACACCGATCTACTATTCTCCTACCGCGCGGAAAACGGTAAAACCGGGCGTATGATGGCCGTGGCGGGAATGGTGGGCGAGTAATCAGTAGAATCCTCCCCCCGATTACTCTGGTAACGAACACTTGCCACTAAGGCGGAAATTTGAGAACGTTATTAGCAGAGTTGTGCGGAAGTTTGTGCATAACTCGCCGAAAAGATAGGATTTAGAGTAAATTAGAAGGCGAGTGGAGCGATATCGATGACCAAAGCCGACCTGATCGACGAAGTTTCAAGGGTGGCGGAACTAACCCGCAAGGACAGCGAAGTAATTGTCGAAAGCATTTTCGATAGCGTGGTTCGTTCCTTGCGTGCCGGCGACAAGATCGAGATTCGTGGCTTCGGCAGTTTCCGGACGCGCCAGCGCAAAGCCCGGGTCGGACGGAATCCGAAGACCGGCGACCGGGTGGATGTGCCTCCCAAGAAAATTCCCTATTTCAAACCGAGTAAGGAACTTAAGGACCTGGTGAATCACGCGCTGGCGGTGGCGGCGCCTCTCGCCCAGGAAGCTCCTCCAGCGGCAACCGAGTGATTGGGTAATTCGTAACTCCGGTAATTGCAACACCGCGTTCTTCCCGCGGCAGTAGAACTGCGCGGCCTCCCTGTTGTCCCCCGCACCTGAGATTTGCTTGAAACGCCGGTTCACCGTACACTTCTGCTCGCGAGAGGGTTTATGACAGAACAACGGCGTTCGCGAACATGGCTCTGGGTATGGATCGGCGGCGGGGCATTTTTGGTGTTCCTGCTGGTGATTTTCCTTCTGGTAACTGCCGGCCTGCGCTCCGGTGGTGAAGAAGGCTTTGGCGGCTTCGGCGACAAGATCGGGATTGTCGATCTGGACGGCGTAATTCTCACGCCCAAAGAGACGGTGCGTGAGCTGCGGCGCTTTGCCGGCGATGATTCGGTGAAAGCCATCGTTCTGCACATCAATTCTCCGGGCGGAGGCGCGGCGGCATCCGAGGAAATTTATCGCGAAGTACGGCGCATCCGCGACCAGAAGAAGAAGCCGATCGTTGCATCCATTGAAACCGTTGGCGCCAGCGGCGCATACTACGCGGCTTCGGGATGCAATAAGATCTATGCCGATAATGCCAGTATTGTCGGTTCCATCGGCGTGATCGCCGAATGGTACAACTACGGGGAATTGCTTCGCTGGGCCAAGCTGAGACAAGAGCTCATCAAATCGGGCGAGTTCAAGGATACCGGCAATCCCACCAGAGAATTGACTCCGGCCGAGCGGCAATACATGCAAGGCCTGATCGACGATATGTTCGGTCAGTTCGTCGCGGCCGTGGCCGATGGACGAGGCGTGAAGGTCGAGGACATAAAGGCCATCGCCAACGGCAAAGTCTGGACCGGCCAGCAGGCTGTGTCGCTGAAGCTGGTCGACCAGATCGGCGATTTCCGCACCGCCATCGAAGAGACCGCCAAGTCGGTGGGAATGAAGGGCGAACCGAAGCTGATTCACGCCGAGAAAGAAAAACGTTCGCTGATGGATCTGCTCTTCGGTGACGTCAGCGACCTGCTGCCCAGCCAGGCCAAACTGATGGAAAAAAATCCCGGATTTTACTTCCTGTGGAAGTAGAAGGACGCTGTCGGCTCTCGGCCATCGGCCATCGGCCGGCAAAACCCGCAATTGGCGATTGGCAATTGTGCTGTCTGAGCCCTCCGGCCGATGGCCGAGAGCCGAGAGCCGACGGCGCTATATTTTTGGCATCAGCAGCTTCACTGCGTTGGGAATGATCTCCAGGGTAGCCGGCAAGGTGCCCAGCGACTCGCCGTCGGCTTCGACGTGAATGCGCACATCAGCGGCCGGCAGGCGGCATTCCACCGTAGTGGCGTTGAGCAGTTCGATGTCCGGCATGTGCGCCTTCCGTCCGAGCAAAACGCTGAGGACATACCACAAATAGCGAATCCGGCTTCGGGTTTTGAAGGCCAGCAAGCATAAATCATTGCGTTGCAGTGCCGCTTCCGGCACCAGCCGCCCCAGCATTCCCCCGAAATTATTGATGCGCACGGCCAGCAATTGCGATACCTGCGCCACCGTGGTGGTACAGCCTGCACCGCCGCGCAGCGACAACTCGACTTGAAACATGGGATAGCGATGCGTGGCCCAAACGCGCAACGCTTCCGCAATGTAGGCGCCATAGCCCCAACGGCGTTTGAACTCGGCATTCAGACGATAAAGCAGATGAGCATCCGGACCGATGCCGGCGGCAACGGTGAAGTAGCGCGAGCCGGGAGCGCCGTCATGCCGGCGGTAGGAGATGCGTCCCACGGCAATGCTCACGGGGGAAGAGACGAGCAGGGCCCGCGCCACCGCATCGGCTGCGCCCGGCAAGCCCATGTCCGCGGCCAGCGCGTTGGCGGTCCCCAGAGGAACAACGCCCAAAATTGCATGGGTGCCGACCAGGCCTTGCAGGACCTCATGCACCGTGCCATCCCCGCCGCAGGCCAATACGGCATCACAGCCCAAAGCCACGGCTTCCACCGCCTGCTTGCCGGCAGTTCCCGGACCGCGGGTCGCCACCGCATTCGCCTCGATGCCGGCCGCGCGCAAGATCGCCAGCACCGTTTCGATCTGCGCGGCTCGCCGGTCCTGTTGCCGGCCGGACATCGGATTGTAGATCAGTGCAGCTTTACGAAACGGAATCATCTTGAATTAGGGCGAGAACTACGATGGTATTCTCGCACGCCGGCCGTATCGGCGGCCATATTCCGCCCGCTTACCGGGCTTCTGGCGATACAATTCGGCCATGCCCACTGGTGGACAGAAGAAAGACAAAGACGTGGAGCGCCGCATCGAGCAGTTGCGCGAGCAGATACGCCATCACGAGAATCTTTATTACGTGCTCGATCAGCCCGCCGTCAGCGATGCCGAATTCGATGTCCTCATGAACGAACTGAAGGCGCTGGAGGCGGAGCATCCCAATCTGGTGACGCCCGACTCTCCCACCCAGCGCGTCGGTGGCAAGCCCCGCGAGGGCTTCGTCAAGCTTCCGCACTCCACGCCCATGCTCTCGCTGGACAACGCTTACAACGAAGCCGAACTGCGCGACTGGGAGCGGCGCGTTTTGGAGTTAAGCGGCACAGGCGATATCGAATACGTCTGTGAGCTTAAGATGGACGGCCTCTCGATGGCGCTGCGTTACGCTCCGGAGCCGGCCGGCTCGCCGGACAGCGCGGCGTCACGCCTGATGCTGGGACTGACACGGGGAGATGGTTCGGTGGGCGAAGAAGTGACGGCCAATGTGCGGACCATTCGCTCGGCGCCACTCTCGGTTTCGCGCAGTCAACGGAAGCGGCATGGTGTGCCGGCGGAATTCGAAGTCCGCGGAGAGGTCATCCTTCCACTTGCCGCCTTTGAGCGGATGAATGAAGAGCGCGAGCGGCAGGGGCTCGCCCGCTTTGCCAATCCGCGCAATGCCGGCGCCGGCGCCGTGCGGGTGCTGGATCCCAACGTTACGGCCCTGCGCCGTCTGGATTTCTATGCCTATTTCCTGCTCGTCGACGGCCGTATCTTCGGCAGCGAGCAATGGGAGAACCTGGAAGCGCTGGCCGCCGCCGGCTTCAAAGTGAATCCACATCGCAAACTGGCGCGCAACCTCGATGAGGTCTGGCAGTTCATCAACCACTGGGAAGCCAACCGCGAATCGTTGCCCTATGAAATCGATGGCATCGTGATCAAGATCAACCGCGTGGCATTATGGGACGAACTGGGATTCACCGGCAGAGCGCCGCGTTGGGCGATTGCCTATAAATATGCCGCTCGCGCCGGCATCACCGAGATTGAAAACATTCTGGTGCAGGTAGGCCGGACGGGCAAGTTGACTCCTGTGGCTGCCCTCAAGCCGGTGTCCATCGGCGGCACAACCGTGAGCCGGGCCACCTTGCATAACATGGACGAGATCGAGCGCCTGGGCGTCCGTATTGGCGATTGGGTGCAGGTCGAGCGCGGCGGCGACGTGATTCCCAAAGTCGTCAAAGTAGTGGACGACAAAGACCATCCGCGCGGCCACCGGCACTTCCAGATGCCCCAGCGTTGTCCGGTATGCCAGGGGCATATCGTCAAAGTGGAAGGCGAGGTCGATTTCCGCTGCGTGAACGCCAACTGTCCCGCCAAGTTGCGCGAATCCATCCTGCATTTCGCATCGCGCCCGGTGATGAACATCGACGGCATGGGCGACGTGCTGGTCAATCAACTGGTGGAACGGGGACTGGTAAAGGACGTAGCCGATCTCTATCGCCTTACCAAAGACGATCTGCTGCAACTGGAGCGCAAGGGCGACAAATCGGCGCAGAAGGTCCTGGACGAGATTGAAGCTTCCAAAAAGCAGCCGCTGGAGCGGGTGATCTTTGCCCTGGGAATTCGCTTTGTCGGTGAGCGTACCGCCGAATTTCTGGCGCAACACTTTGGCTCCCTGGACGCGCTGCTGGAGGCGGCGACTCTGGACAATCCGGAAGAGAGTATCGCCAGATTGCAGCAGGTGGAAGAAGTTGGTCCGCGCATCGGCGAAAGTATCCGCGAGTTTTTTGCCGAGCCGCGGAACCGGCAGCTGGTGGAAGATCTGCGCAGGGCCGGCCTGAGGTTCAGCGGAAAAAAGAAGGAACGCGGCACCAAACTGGCCGGCAAGACATTTGTGATCACCGGCACGCTGGCCGGCCGCACCCGCGAAGAAGCCAGGAAACTGATCGAAGACGCCGGCGGCAAGGTCACCGCATCGGTCAGCAAGAAAACCGACTATGTCGTCGCCGGCGCCGATCCGGGCTCCAAATTGGAGAAAGCCCGCGAACTGGGGGTCACGGTGATCGACGAAAAGGAAATGGAAGCGCTCATAAACCAGTTTCCAGTTTCAGGTTTCTAGTTTCCAGAACGCCTCGGCTGCCGTTCCGCTTGAAACTCGAAACTTGAAACTCGAAACTTCACTGCGGCTCCAAAGCCAGTCCCCAGTTTCCGGTTTCTAGTTTCCAGAACGCCTCGGCTGCCGTGCCGCTTGAAACTCGAAACTCGAAACTTCACTGCGGCCGGTCGTCCAGTTGGTTCATGAGGCGCAGGGCACTGCACTGCCGGCAGGGGCACCATTCGCGCAGGAATTCCCAGGAATAAATGCCGTGCTGATGGCCGTCGCTCCAGGTAAAGCGAATGGCGTATTTGCCGACGCCTCCGGTTTCGGTGGGCTTCACCGGGGGCTTGAACATGGGGAGGGCCAAGGGGTCCGGTTTCGCCGGCTGTCCGGGTTCGCGCCGGTCTTTGGTGCGCGCCTCATCGCAGAGCGCGCAAGGGCAGGCCTCCCGCAGCCAGGCAAAGCTGTAGTGGCTCTTGTGCCCGTCTTTCCATTCGATGGTCATGCCGGAGCCGCCGGAGACATCCACTTTTACGGCTTTTGGCGTCACTTCCGGCCCTGGCACGCCCTGTAACGGAGTGTGCTGTGTAGGTTCGGTGGGGGACATAAATCGAGTATAAGGCAAGCGCCAAGCTTGTTCTTGCGGGAATGGCGTCAGCTCCTGTAAAATCTATGTTTTGCGTAATACGAACCGATAGGAACTGGAGCAGTCATGGCACAAGTTTGTGAAGTTTGCGGCAAGGGGCCGCAGTTCGGCAACAATATCAGCCACGCCCATAACGTGACCAAGCGGCGCTGGAACGTCAATCTGCGCCCGGTACGCGCCAAGGTCCCCAGCGGCAGCAAGAAAATGCGGGTTTGCACTTCCTGCCTGCGCAGCGGCAAGATCGTCAAGGCGTAACTGCGGGCAATTGATCCTGCATCAAAAGGCGTTGGAGAGAGACGCCTTTTTTGTTGTGTCTGCGAGAAGCGGCTAGGCCAGGGCAATGACGTCGATTTCAACCAATACATCCTTCGGCAGACGCGCGACCTCCACGGTCGAGCGTGCCGGCGGGTTCTGGCTGAAGTGGCGGGCATACACCTCGTTCATGGCGGCAAAATCCGACATATTTTTCAGGAATACCGTCGTTTTCACCACGTGATCGAACGAAGTGCCGGAGCGAAGCAGGATGCCTGCGATACTCTGCAATACGCGTTCGGTCTGCGCGGCAACGTCGCCTTCCACCAGTTGGCCGGTGGCGGGATCCAAGGCAATCTGGCCGGAAGTGAAGACAAATCCATTGGCCTTGATCGCCTGGGAATACGGCCCGATGGCCTGCGGCGCCTTGGGGGTGGAAATAGTTTCTTTCATCGATCCTCCGGCCGGGACTGCCGGCCTTCTCTCCCGGTAATTTACAGGCGTCCGTGTTTCGGCCAAACCAGCCAGCGCAGAAACATATTCACCAGGCTCAACACAATAGCGCCCCAGAAGGCCGCCCAGAAACTTGAAATCCTGAACCCGGGAACGAACCAGCTGGCCAACTGCAGCATAAGGGCATTGATAACCAGCCAGAAGATGCCAAGCGTCACCACGGTAAGAGGTAAGGTGACCAGCTTCAGCAGCGCACCGATGGTCGCGTTCACCAATCCGATGACCAAGGCTGCCCATAGGGCGGCCATGAATCCCGTCACATAGAAGCCGCGCACCAGGTACGACACGATCAGCAAGGCTACGCCGCTCAAGATCCAGTTAACGATAAGCCTCATAGGCGAAGGATAATCGCTTGCCCCGGGCCCTGTCATCCGGCGGGCGCCGGCGGACCGCGGTTTTTTTCGATACAACGGAAGCGGTTAACGCGGAAATCAGAGGATGCCCAGGCGGGCGCGAGAGCGGTACAATCATAGTTCGACTCCAAAATCGGGTGCGCTTATGAATAACCGTATGTCCCAGCCGCTGTGGGCGGTTGATCCGGAAGTGGCGAACGCCATTGCCAACGAAGAACGGCGGCAACATGAAGGCCTGGAACTGATCGCTTCGGAAAACTTCGTCAGCGAAGCGGTGCTGGAAGCCATGGGTTCGGTCTTCACCAACAAATACGCGGAAGGCTATCCGGCGAAGCGCTATTACGGCGGCTGCGAATATACGGATGTGGTCGAGAACCTGGCCCGGGACCGCGCCAAACAGCTGTTTGGCGCCGAGCATGCCAACGTGCAGCCGCACTCGGGTTCGTCGGCGAACTTTGAAGCCTATGCCGCCATATTGCAGCCGGGAGACACAATCCTGGGCCTGAACCTGGCGCACGGCGGGCACCTGACCCACGGCCATCACCTGAATTTTTCGGGCAAGACTTACAAAATCGTTCCGTATGGCGTGACCAAGGAAACCGAAACCATCGACTACGACGAGTTGGAGCGGTTGGCCGAAACGGAGCACCCGAAATTGATTGTCGGCGGCGGCAGCGCCTATGCGCGCTTTATCGATTTTGCGCGTATGCGCCAGATCGCGGACCAGGTTGGCGCCGCCTACATGGTGGACATGGCCCACTTCGCCGGACTGGTTGCCGGCGGCGTGCATCCCTCCCCGGTGCCGCACGCCCAGATCGTTACCACCACCACGCACAAGACGCTTCGCGGCCCGCGCGCCGGCATGATCCTGTGCAAGGCCGAACTGGCCGCGGCCATCGACAAGGCCACCTTCCCCTTTGCGCAGGGCGGTCCCCTGGTGCACATGGTGGCGGCCAAGGCCATCTGCTTCAAAGAGGCCATGCAGCCCGAATTCAAGGAATACGCCCTTCAGATTGTGACCAATGCCAAGGTGCTGGCGGCGGCGCTGGCGGCGGCCGGATGGCGCATCGTCAGCGGCGGCACGGATACGCACCTGATGCTGGTGGACGTTTTCTCGCAGGGCATGCTGGGCAGCGAAGCCGAAAAGGCCCTGGGGCAGGCCGCGATCACCGTCAATAAGAACGCGATTCCGTTCGATACCAATCCACCGATGAAGCCCAGCGGCATTCGCATCGGTACACCCGCCATGACCACGCGCGGCATGAAAGAACCGGAGATGCGGCAAATCGCCAGCTGGATCGACGACGCGCTGCACAATCGGAACGATTCCGGCCGCCTGCTGCATATCCGTAAGCGAGTGATCGAAATGTGCGACGCGTTCCCGCTCTATCCCGAGCGCCGCGTCAAACACCTGGCGCAACTGGCGGCGGCGAAGTAGACGGAAGTTTTGAAGTCTGGAGTTTTTTGAGAAGAAAGGGGCCGCCACAAGCGGCCCCTTTCTTCGTGGGGCTCAGGCCAGTCTGGCGGAGATGATGCCGGCGCGGCGCTCCAGCTCGCGATGATAGGCATCGAGTTGCACCGGTTCCTGCGCCACGCCGCTATCCATGGCAGCTTTGGCCACGGCCAGCGATACCCGCGGCAACACGCGCGGATCGAAGGGCGAAGGCACGATATAGGCGCGGCCGAATTCCATCGACTCCACGCCATAGGCGGCGCAAACTTCCGCCGGCACCGGCTCTTTCGCCAGCTTTGCCAACGCCAGCGCGGCGGCAACCTTCATCTCTTCGTTGATGGAGGTGGCGCGAACATCGAGCGCGCCCCGGAAAATGGAAGGGAAGCCAAGGACGTTATTAATCTGGTTGGGATAATCGGAGCGGCCCGTGGCCATAATCACGTCCGAATGCGCGGCCTGCGCCTCTTCCGGCGTGATTTCCGGGTCCGGATTGGCCATGGCGAAGACGATGGGGTTGGCCGCCATCGAGCGAATCAGCGTCTGATGGAAAGCGCCCTTCACCGACAATCCCACCAGCACGTCGGCGCCTTTGACGGCCTCTTCCAGCGTGCGCAATGGCGTCTCCAGAGCAAACTTTTTCTTGTACTTATTCATGTTGGCCGCCCTGCCCTGATAAATCACACCCTTGGTATCGGCCATCAGGACGTTTTCCCGCTTTACGCCCATGCGGATATAAAGCTCAGCGCAGGAGAATCCGGCGGCGCCGGCGCCGTTGAATACCACTCTTACCTGGTCGATCTTCTTGTTCACCAGCTCCAGCGCATTCAGCAGGGCCGCGGCGGAAATGATCGCCGTTCCGTGCTGGTCATCGTGAAACACCGGGATCTTAAGGCTGGCCTTCAGTGTCTCTTCGATTTCGAAGCACTCCGGAGCCTTGATGTCTTCCAGATTGATCCCTCCGAAGGTGGGTTCGATCATCTGGCAGAACTCGATCATCTTTTGCGGGTCCTTCGTGTTCACCTCGATATCGAATACGTCGATATCGGCAAAGCGCTTGAACAGAACCGCCTTGCCTTCCATAACCGGCTTGCCGGCCAGAGCGCCGATGTTGCCCAGACCCAGCACGGCGGTGCCATTGGAGATGACCGCCACCAGATTTCCGCGGCAGGTGTACTTGAAGGCCGCGCCCGGGTCCTTTTTGATTTCCAGGCAAGGCTCCGCCACTCCCGGCGTGTATGCCAGGCTGAGGTCCCGCTGCCCTTGGCAGGGTTTGCTGGGAATCACCTCAAGTTTGCCGGGACGGCCGCTGGAATGGTACTGAAGCGCCTCTTCACGAGTAAAAGCCACGGGGTCCTCCTTGAAAATATATTGATGCAGGCCGGCGTATGTTCGCCTGCCTCAATGTGCGCGCCATCAAGATGGAAGTGTGAGCTGAGGATATTTCAGGAAACGAATCCGGCATCTTTCACGACTTCATTGGCCCGGGGACCACCATGGTCCCTATGCTTCAAAGATTAAATGCCGGCGTCCCGCTCCACAGTGACGCGGGTCACGTGCATTCGTGCCGTTCGGCTCCCCTAAACAGAGAGCAGCCGCAGATGAACGCAGAGAAACACAGATCGAAAAAACAGGCTGGGTGTTCCTTGTCCTGATCTGT
>CAZUCM010000009.1:0-8855 GCA_964619235.1 uncultured Terriglobales bacterium | reverse complement strand
GTTCATCTGCGTTGATCCGCGGCCAATGTCCTGTTTTCCTTTGTGTCCTCCGCGGTGAAAGACCTTTCAAGCTCCGGTACTGCCGAAGCCCTAGATGAACGCAGAGAAACACAGATCGAAAAACCAGACTGGGTGTTTTTGGTCCTGATCTGTGTTCATCTGCGTTGATCCGCGGCCAATGTCCTGTTTTCCTTTGTGTCCTCCGCGGGGAAAAACCTTTCAAGCTCCGGTACTGCCGAAGCCCTTACTGTCGCGGAGGCTGGCGGACAAGCTTTCGACTTCCTGGAATTCGGCTTCGAAGCGGCGCACGATACGAAGTTGCGCGATGCGGTCGCCTTTGTTCAACGCAATGGTCTGGCGGCCGGCGTTGGCCAGGATCACGCGCACTTCGCCACGATACCCGGTATCGATCACGCCGCCCAGGGTGGTGAGTCCCTTGCAGGCCAGTCCGGAGCGGTCTTCCACCAGCGCGCCGAAGCCCGCAGGTAATTCCATGGCCAATCCGGTGCCGATCTGGGCAACGTCTCCGGGCGCAAACTCACGAGCTTCGACGGCATACAGGTCCGCGGCCAGATCGCCGGCCGCACCGTCATGCGAATATTTCGGCAGCACGGCTTCCGGGTGGAGCCGCTTGACGCGAATAAGCAAATCCATTGCGGAAAACTCCAGGGTAGTTTGGCTCAGTTTCTGAGCATACACGGAAACCACGATGGCCAGTGAGATCAGGCGAGCACGCCGGCGCTCTGCTGCTTTTCTTCCACCGCTTTGGCAACGTATTTGCCCGGCGCCTCTCCCGCCTCGATATATGCCCAGGGCATGTGCGGATCATGAGTGAAGACGACCAGCCAGCGCCCGGGTATGGCTTCCGCATAAAAGCGCTTTTTCTGTTCCATGGTTTCCGCCGGAAACAGGTCGTAGGACAGTCCCCAGGCGACATCCAGGTGATGGACCATCGGAACCAGGTCGCTCACGTAGCAGGCGGTTCTTCCGCCGCTGGTGATCAGTACCGCCTGCAGGTGGCGCGTATGTCCGGGATAGATGCGGACCGATATGCCGGGAGCAATCTCCCGGTCGCCGGTAATCAGCTCCATCTGCCCGCTCTCAATCAGCGGATTGTAGTTGTCGCTGATATAGCTGACGTAATCCCGTTCGTTGGGGTGCTGGGCGTGCTCCCACTCGCCGCGCTGCGCGTAATATCTGGCGCGGGGAAAGGTGGCGACCGCGCGTCCGTTCCGATGGAATGTGTTCCAGCCGCAGTGATCAAAGTGCAGATGCGTATTGATGACCACATCGACTTCGTCGGGCGCAATGCCGGCCTGCTGGAAACTTTGCAACAGCCGGGCCTGATTTTCGTAAATGCGCTGCGTCTTTTCCGGCAGCTTGGAACCGATACCGGTCTCGACCAGAATCGTGCGCTTGCCATCGCGGATCAGCAGCGAATTCAGACCCAGCTCCACGCGGTTGCGTTCGTCGGCCGGGGCGCGGCGCTCCCACAGAGGCTTGGGAACTACGCCGAACAAGGCGCCGCCGTCGATCAGGAAGTTGCCGTCGGAAAGAATCGTCAGTTCAAAGTCGCCAAGCGTGCGTCGATGCATTGCATCTCCTCTCTTTTCGATTGCGCGGATTTCCCTGTGGATGCAGGAATCTTGGACTCTGTAGCGACATTCTCTCGATTTAATTCCCCATCGGAAGCAGCCAGTGCTCGAAATGATCCTGGATGCGCTGGAATAAATGCGTGCGCGTGGCGGAGCCGGACATGCTGTGGGTTTTGCGCGGATAGAGTTGCAGGTCGAACTGTATGCCGGCATCAACCAGGCGATCGATCATCTGGATGGTGTTCTGCAGATGAACATTGTCGTCGCTGGTGCCGTGCACATCGAGCAGGCGTCCGTGCAGATCGTGCGCGAAATTCACCGGCGAACTGTCCCGGTAGCCGTCCTCGTTATCCTTGGGCAATCCCAAATAGCGTTCGGTGTAGATGGAATCGTAGTCCTTCCAGTCGGTAACCGGAGCCACGGCAACCCCGGCACGGAACTGGGCGGAATGAGTCATGGCATACAGCGTCATATATCCGCCGTAGCTCCAGCCCCACCAGCCCAGACGCTGGGAATCCAGTTGCGGGTTATCGGCCAACACCTGCTGGATGGCCGCCAGCTGGTCCGCCAGTTCCACTTGACCGAAGTGGCGCTCCAGGGCGGTGGCAAAGGCCTTGCCGCGTCCTGCCATGCCGCGGTTATCCACATGCAGCACGGCGAATCCGGCGCGTACCAGAATTTGATCGAAAAGGAAGTGCCAGCCGCCCCAGCCATCGATCACTTCCTGCACACCGGGGCCGCCATACGGATTGTTGATCAGCGGGATCTTCTTTCCCGCAGGCACATTGGCGGGCAACAGCAAGGTGCCGTATAGCGTGGTGTTGCCGTCCGCCGCTTTCAACTCCAGCATTCTCGGAGCCAGAAAGCCGTATTCCGAGATACCGCGCGATTCCCAAATGGCAACGCATGCCGGGCCGCCGGCCGAAGCATGAACATCGTCCGCGCGGCACAGCGACAAGCGGGGAGGGGTCAACAGGGCGCTGAAGCGGTCTATATAATATGCCGCCGCCGGGGAGAAATTGGCTTCATGCGTGCCGGGTTCCTGGGAAAGTATGTGCATGGGCGCGCTTCCATCAAGTTTTCCCGCATAAATCTGTTGCTGGCGCGGATCGCCCGGGTTGGCCGTGAAGAAAAACGTATTCGTTGCTTCGTCCACGCCCTCGACTGAGGCAACGTCAAAGTCGCCTTTGGTCAGCTGCCGTTCCAGCTTCGCCTCGGCCTCCAAAGGGGCCTCCGCCGAAAAGCTGTACAGGTAAATGTGCATGTGTCCGTCGCGCCAACTCGGCCACAGAAAGCGGTCGCCGGATTTCAACAACTGGAAGTCGCGCTTCGATTCTACCGGCACCCAGGCTTTGGGTTCGTTTTCCGTCAGCATCTTGCGGGTCTGACCGGTATTGGCATTCACAAACCACAGTTCCAGCTGGTCCTGCGCGCGATTGAGCAGTTCGACATAGAGCAGGCCCTTACCGATCCATCCAAAACGCGGGATGTACTCGCGTTCCGCAGGCTGGCCCAGGCTGAACCATTTCAGTTTGCCCGAGTCCGCGTTTACCAGGCCCAGGCGCACATCGGGATTCGTGTCGCCCGCCTTGGGATATTTTTCAAACTCGACCCGGGGATGCTGCGGAATCCAATCGGTGATGGGATAGATGGGAACCGCCTTCTCGTTGGTTTGCAGGAAGACCAATGACTTGCCGTCAGGCGCCCAGAAATAATTGCTGCGCGCTTCCAATTCCTCGGCATAAACCCAGTCCACCTCGCCGTAGAGCAGGTTGGGATCCTTCTCCATGGTCAGAAGCTTCTCGGTATTATCCTTCATGTTCCACTCAATCAACCGGTGGTCGCGAACGAAGGCCAGGCGGGAACCGTCGGGAGAAAACTTGGGGTCGGTGCTGGGTTCGGCGGCGGAGGTGAGCTGGATGGCCAGTCCGTTATCCAGCGAATAGAGCCAGAGCTGGCCCTGGGAATCGAAGAGCAGGTGCTTGGAATCGGGCGTCCATTGATAGCCCGCCACGCGATAGCGCTGTACCCACTCTTTTTCGCGCTCGTTGGCGATCTTGCTGATGGGGGGCGCCAGGGACTCCAGCTTCTCCTGCGTCACCAGGACGGCCTTTTTGCCGCTGGCTAAGTCGACGTAATACAAGGCGCCATGCTCGCCGGAGTCGTCGCGCTGCACAAAGCTGACCTTGGTTCCATCCGGGCTCCACTGGAAGGTCTCAGGCGGACGGCCGGTGATCCCTCCCTCGGCAAAGATGGCCTCAATGCTGAGCTCCTTGGCGGCCTGGGCAAGGCCCCATTGAGCTGAGATGAGCAACAAAAATAAGACTGCGGCCCGTTTCATCGGCGGCTCCTGAAGGAAACAAGGGAACGCCGAAGTTTAACAGACGGGAAGAGGGAATGTGGAGAGGAATGGATTTTGGGAGATTACAGTTTGCAGCCAACAGGAGTCGCCATGCGTTCCCAGGGCGCGCTTTCGGCCTGAAACCATAAACCTCTTCTATTACAGCGTGTTACAATCAAGCGGAGCGATGCATCCAGATATTCCAAAACTTTTGCAGCTGGGAGAGGTTGACCGCGAGATCGCGCGGCTGCGCGCGGAAGTGGCGGCCTTGCCGCGCCGGGTGGCCGAGATCGAGACCCAGCTGGCCGATGTCCATGCCGGCGTGGAACGCAGCAAGAAGGCGCTGAAGGATATCGAGGCGATGCGCCGCAAGCGGGAAGGCGACATCCAGAGCCTGCAACAGAAAATCTCCAAATATCGCGACCAGATGCTGGCAGTCAAGACCAACCAGGAATACAAGGCGCTGGGCAACGAGATCAACTTTGCCGAGCAGGAAATCCGCCTGATCGAAGACAAGATCCTGGAAGGAATGGTCGATACCGAGCGGCACGAAAGCGAACTGAAGGCCGCCGAAATCGAACAGAAGAAACAACAGGCGGCGGTGGAAAAGGAAAAGGCGCAGGCCCACTCCCGCACCGGCGAAGATCAGAAGAAGCTGGACGAACTGGGACCGCAACGGGAAACCCTGCGGAAAGAGATTGACCCCGATCACCTGCGGCATTATGACCGGGTATTGAAATTGCGCGGCTCCGCCATGGGCGAGGCGCGCAATCAAAGGTGCCTGGCCTGTCACGTCCAATTGCGGCCGCAGGTGTTTCTCGACATTATTACCTCGGAGGAGTTCCTGATCTGCGACTCCTGCGTCCGAATCCTGTACTTTATCCCGGAAAATAATCCCGGAGTGGCGGGTCCAAGTGAACGCAAAGAAGTCTTACAACCCGCCGAAGAAGTCCCCGACCCCTCCTGACGCGGGTCAATCCATTCAAGGTGGCAAAATCGCTATGAGCTCGGGGAACACGCCTCGCCAGACTCCGTCTGAAAGCAACCGGATTATCCTCAGCCCCCGCGGCGTGAATCGCGTACGCAACGGCCATACCTGGGTCTACCGCTCCGACGTGGTTTCCGCCGAAGGCGTCCTTCCCGGCGCTTTGGCGCCGGTGTGCGATGCCTTCGGAAAGTTCCTGGGGACCGCGCTCTACAGCAGCAGTTCGCAGATTGCCGTGCGCATGCTGGGCGGCGAAAACATATCCGGCGAGCAGTGGGTGACGCTGCTGCGCCGGCGCATCCGCGAGGCGATTGAACTGAGGAAGCGCGTTGTTCGCGGCACGGATGCCGGCCGCATGGTTTTCAGCGAGGCGGATTTTCTTCCCGGCCTGATTGTCGATCGCTATAACGACGTGCTCTCGCTGCAAGTGCTCACCCAGGCGATGGACGTCGACGAGACGCGGCAGGCGATTATCGAGGAGCTGGTGCAGCAGCTGGCGCCGGCCGGCATCGTCGAGCGCGTGGATGAACATATCCGCCAGCTGGAGGAGTTGCCGGCGCGGAGTTCCGGCTTGCTGTACGGCGACCGCTCGGAGACCGTGTTCAGCATGAACGGCATCCGCTTCCGCTACAACGGACTGAGCGGACAAAAGACCGGCGCCTTTCTCGATCAGCGGGAGAACTACGCGGCCGCGGCAGAGTATGCGCACGGGGAAGCCTTGGACGTGTTCTGCTATCAGGGAGGATTTGCCCTGCATCTGGCGCCCGTCTGCGCCTCCGTTACCGGCGTCGATGCCTCGCGGGCGGCCTTGGAAGTGGCCGAACAGAACGCGGCCTTGAATGGGCGGGATCTGGAATGGCTGGAGGCCAATGCCTTTGATCTGCTCAAGGATTATTCCTCCGCCAACCGGCAGTTCGACACCATCGTCCTGGATCCTCCGGCCTTCGCCAAGACCCGGCGCAGCGTGCCCGGCGCATTGCGGGGATACAAGGAATTGAATCTGCGGGCGCTCAAAATGCTGCGTCCCAACGGTCTGCTGGTCACCTGCTCCTGCTCCTATCACGTGCGCGAGGGCGAGTTTCTGGAGATGTTGGCCTCCGCGGCCCTGGACGCCGGACGGCAGTTGCGCATCCTGGAACGGCGCAGCCAGGCAAAGGATCACCCGATCCTGCTGACGGTTCCCGAAACCCAGTATCTGAAATGCGTCCTGGCGCTGGTCCAGTGAATTTGCGATATGCTCTCTGCAAGGGCCGAGTGCAGGCCGGTTCCGGAAATCGACCGTCCGGGATGGTTCATGAGCGCGATGACATGAGCCGGGCCAACGGCATAATCGTCTCTTTCTTTATGAATCATCCAGACCAGGGAGCACACATGCAGACCAGCGCGCGCCATACGTTATTCAGCACTGTCGTTAAGATAAGCCTCGCCTTATTCCTCTTAATCGCCTCACTCGTGTGCACCGCCCAGGAAATTACCGTGGCCGCCGCTGCCGACCTCAATTTTGCGCTCAAGGAAGTCGCGCAGAAATTCGAGGCGCAGACCGGCAAGAAGGTGAATCTCACTTTTGGCTCCTCGGGGAATTTCTTCACCGGGATTCAGAACGGTGCGCCTTACGACCTGTTCTTCTCCGCGGATGTCGCATATCCGCAGAAGCTGGAAGCCGCGGGACTGACCGAACCCGGCACCCTGTACCGGTATGCCGTTGGCAAACTTGTCCTGTGGACGCCAAACGCTTCCAAGCTGGATCTTGGCCGCGGACTCGCCGTGCTGGCCGATCCCGCGGTCAACAAGGTGGCCATCGCCAATCCGGCGCATGCGCCATATGGACGGGCCGCGGCCGCGGCGCTGCATGCGGCGAATCTGTACGATCGTGTGTCGCCGAAACTCGTGCTGGGCGAGAACATCTCGCAGACCGCGGAGTTTGTGCAGTCCGGAAATGCGGAGATTGGCATCATCGCCTACTCGCTGGCGCTGGCTCCGTCAATGAGCCAGGCGGGGCGCTACGCATTGATTCCGGCGGAGCTGTATCCTCCTCTGGAACAAGCGGTGGTAATCCTCAAATCCGCCAAGGACAAAGCTACGGCCCGCCAGTTCCTGGATTTTGTGAAGTCGCCGTCCGGCGCCGAGGTGCTGGCGCGCTACGGTTTCACCGGCACGTCGCCTGTTACAAAAAAATAATTTCAGGACCTTCCGATTCTTGAAAAGCCCCTATTTTGGGGCTGCCCGCAATCACGCCAATCTTGCGGCGTAATCCAAAAGATTGCCGCTTCCTGCCTTGTAATTCTTGCGAGTAGCACTACAATGGGAACCCATGGATACGCCTCCCCAGTCCCAGTATCCCTGTTTACAGTCCCCGGCAAACCGTAAGGCTCAAGGTTCTCGCTGGGCGGATGCTATGGAACATGTGTTCCTGCTGGCGCTGTTGCTGGCCGGGGTGGTTGCCTGCCTTACGCTGGCAATGGACTGGTTTCTTCTGCGCTATCAGGGCTTGAAGCCGATGGCCATGGCGGCGATTTCCGATCTCATCCTCAGCCTGATCGCCTTCGCGCTGTTGTTTCTCCTGTTGGGCCGGGCACGCCAGCGGCGCCACCAGGTGGTTCACCAGCTGGAAGTGATCGATCAGATGAATCATCACATCCGCAACGCGCTGCAGGTGATCTCGTTTAACGCGCGGCCGGTGACGCGCAACGACTGGGAGTTGGCCGAAATCAAAAAGGCCGTGGAACGCATTCACTGGACCTTGCGCGAGATTCTGCCCAAGCTGGAACCGCAATACCTGCCGTTTGAAAATCAGAAAGTCCAGCCTCCGGAGCCGGAGCTTTCCGTTCCCAGGGAGCGGGAGGGATAACCTCTATTCCACCTCATGCTTCGCCGTATAGCCCTGGCGGGCGACGATGGTGTACTTCAGATTCTTGCCTTTTTGATCCACCAGCTTCAGCGGCGCGCCGGATTGCGGATCTACAACTTCCACCTTCAACTTGCGGTAGGTGCCGTCCAGGTTGGGATTGGTGGGATGATAGGTCAGCACGTACTGATTGCGGATGGACTGCTCCATGTCCTGAAAATCTTCCGGAAATTCCGCGGTGAAACGCGGGAAATACGCCCGTCCGCCGGTCAACTTGGCGAAGGTGTTCATTTCATTGTCGGCTTGCAGGTAATCCATGTTCATCCCGCCCATTCCGCCGCTACGGGCATCCATCATGATGCGGAAGGCCTGGCCGGTGCTCATGGCAAAAATCGTGATGTCCTTGGTGGCCTTGATCCGTTTCAGCATCTGGTCATAGGTCAGGCGGCTGAAGGTATCGTATCCCCGGGAGATCAAAACGATATACTTGCGGCCTTCGATGCGCTCCAGCCGGTCGATCGCGTCGCTGAGCGCATCGTAAACGTTGGTTTCGCGAAATCCCGGGACCCGCAACTCCTCAATCGCAGCCTCCACCTGACGCTTATCCTGGGTAAAGTCGGTAAGGATGTGGGGCCTCATATCGAAATCCATAACCGCCACCCAGTCCTGCGGCTTCAACGAATGGGCGAAAGCGTCAGCCGCATTGAGCGTGTCAACCAGGAAATTCCGGTTGATATCGGCGAACTCCACCAGCAGCAGGGCGGTGATCGGCGCCTGGGCGACGTTGAAGCTGTTGATCTTCTGCGGTACGCCATCTTCCGAGATGCGGAAGTTGCCTTCTTTCAAGTTGGGGATGAACTGTCCGTTGACGGCGGTCACCATCACCGGCACGGTGACCAGGGCGACGTCCTTGGTGACCGAATAGTTGCCGGCTTCGGCGGGGGGCTTCGGCGGGTGAACCGGCTCCGGCGGCGGCTCCTCTTTCCTCTTGGCGGGAATGGAATAGGGACCGGGATCGCCTTGCGGGCCACCCGCCTCCGGCAGCGTCTGCGGCGATGAGTAGCCGCTGGCGACTTTGGGCAAGTTCTG
>CAZUCM010000008.1:0-21658 GCA_964619235.1 uncultured Terriglobales bacterium | reverse complement strand
CGGTGGTGGTGGCGGCCTTCCTGATGGTGGTGCAGCGCGATCTGAAGCGTCTGCTGGCTTACAGCAGCATCGAGCACATGGGAATCGCCGCCATTGGGGTTGGCCTGGGCGGAACCCTCGGTCTGTACGGCGCACTGCTGCACACCTTCAATCACTCGCTGGCCAAAACGTTGTTGTTCTTTACCGCGGGGCACGTGCGCGAACGCTTCGGGACCTTGCAAATGGACCGTATCCGCGGCATGGCCCGTTCGCTGCCCTGGACCAGTTCAGCCTTGATCGCCGGCAGCCTGGCGGTGGTGGGCATGCCGCCCTTCGGCCTCTTCGTCAGCGAATTTGTCATCCTGACCGCGGCATTCACGCAGGCGCATTACGTGCTGGCGGTGGTATTGCTGGCGGCGATTTCCGTGGTCTTTGGCGCCTTGTTGCAGCACCTGCAGGGAATGCTGTGCGGCGAGCCGCCGCCCATGAGCGGGCGCGCCAAAGGATTGTTTTCCGACGTGGCCGCCATCACGGCTTGTGCCGCATGTCTATTGCTCCTCGGGTTGCGTATTCCCACGGCGTTCACCAATCTGCTGCACGGCGCCACGGCGGTGCTGCAATGATGGCTACAGTTTCCCCCGGCTCCAAAATCGGTTGCGTGCAAGACGTGCTGGCGCTTTTGCGCAACGACCAGGTTCGTCTGGTGTCGCTCTTCGGCAGCCTCGCCGGCAACGGCGCCAGGCAGGTGCACTACATCCTCGAGATTGACGGACGGGAATACCGCGTCGCCACCTTGCCCGTGGATGGACCCATTCCTTCGGCAACCCCGGTGACGCCGGCAGCCGCCTGGTACGAGCGCGAGCTGCACGAGTTGTTCGGAGTCGGGATCGACGGCCATCCCAACCTGCAGCCGCTGCTGTCGCATGCCGGCGAATATCGTTTTCTCCAGGTGGAGGGCGAAGGCGTATGCGAGGTGCCGGTCGGCCCGGTTCATGCAGGCATCATCGAGCCGGGTCACTTCCGCTTCAGCGTGGTCGGCGATACCGTGCTCAATCTTGAGCTGCGGCATTTCTATACGCATAAAGGCACGGAGAAATTGTTTGAAGGCGCGCCGGTGATGAGTGCGCCGATGCTGGCCGAGTCCGTTTCCGGCAACAATTGCTTTGCCCATGCCGTCGCCTATTGTCAGGCGGTGGAAAACGCTTGCGGCATCTCAGTCCCGCCGCGGGGGCGCGCTTTGCGGCTGGTCGGTCTCGAGCTGGAACGTATGCTGTCCCACATCGCCGATCTGGGCGCATTATGCGGCGACGTGGCCTTTGCCGTTCCCGCCGCATATACGGCACGCATCAAGGAATTACTGCTGCAGGCCTCGACCCGGTTTTTCGGCACGCGCTGCTGGCGTGGCCTGGCCATGCCCGGCGGCATCAGGCACGATTTGCCGGCCGAGAAGGCAAAGGAGTTCAGCCGCGTAATTTCGGATGCGGCCCGCGATTTTGCGGAACTGGCCGCGCTCGTCCTGGAGACACCTTCGCTGCAGAACCGCTTCGAGTCCACCGGGATTCTGTCGCGCGATCATGCCCGCGCCCTGGGCGTTGTGGGTCCGGCGGCACGGGCCAGCGGACTGAAGCTGGATGTACGGCACGATCATCCCTACGGCGCATACCGCAAACTCAGCTTGGAGATTCCGCACTACCATCAGGGCGATGTCATGGCCCGCGCGCGTATCCGCATTGACGAGACCGCCATCGCCGCGCGCCTGATTGCCGAAACCCTGGGCGCGCTGCCGAACGGGGCAATTACCACGCCCGTCGTTTGCCCACCCGCGGCCGAAGGCTTTTCCGCCGTCGAGTCGCCGCGCGGTGAGCTGTTGTACTGGATTCGTTTGCAGGAGGGCTGCCTGCGGCGCTGCCATATCAAGTCGCCGTCCTTCCAGAACTGGCCGGCGCTGCCGCTGGCCATGCCGGGAAACATCATTGCCGACTTCCCGGTGATCAACAAGAGTTTCAACCTTTCCTATTCCGGATGTGACCGATGATCTTCGACGTAGCCGCACGCAGTCTGGCCGGAGAACGGGTGCTGATCCCGGGCGAGCAACTGATCGGCGCCTGCGCCGGCAGCCGCATGCCCGCCGTGGATCCCAATCAATTGACCGCGGCCATCGCCCGGCGCGCCGTGGAAGCCTGTCCCACTTCGGCATTGCAGCTGGAACAATCCGGCGAACGGCTGGCGTTACATTACGGCGACTGCATCGGCTGCGGCCGCTGCCTGGCCGTGAGCGCGGAAGCCTTCTTCCCGGCGGAAAAACTGATGTGCTGCGGCGTGCCCAAGCCGGGACTGATCCGCCGCTGGGACATTGAAACCAGGACGGAGCTGGTGGCCGGAGAAGCCGCCATGTCCACAAACGGTGAAGCGATCGCAAAACTTCTCGGCCGGGCATTGAATATCCGCCAGGTCGATGCCGGATCCTGCAATGGCTGCGAAGCTGAGATTGTGGCCTTGAACAATCCTTATTACGATCTGGAGCGCTTCAATATTCACTTTGTAGCCTCACCGAAACATGCGGACATGCTGCTGGTAACCGGACCGGTGACCCGCAATATGGCCGATGCGCTCCGCCATACCTATGAAGCCACGCCGTCCCCCAAGCTGGTGGTAGCCGTAGGCGCCTGCGGCTGTACCGGCGGTATCTTCGCCGGCGGCAACGCCGTGGCGGGCGCGGTGGATGCGATCATTCCTGTCGATGCCTATATCCCCGGCTGCCCGCCGACGCCGGCCATGCTGCTGACGGGCATTCTGCAGGCACTGCATTGCCGCCGCCAGGGCAACATCTGCCAAAGCAACAGTGAGCGGACAGAACGCTGAAGCATAGACCGTAGTCCAGGAATGCCGTTCTTCCACCCCTGAGCTATCGCGCCGGGGCTCTTTTTATTCACTGTCCTTTAACAAAAGAGCTGGGCAACATCCGGGAAACTGGTTTGCATCCAACCATCCGAGCTGCACGTGGGTTCCGCTTTCAAGTTTCGTTTTTATCGACGGCATTTCATTTTTTTTACCCAGAGGGAGGTAGTACTGGTGGCCAGCCCTGTCGTAAAACCGCCATCTGCACCGGCCATGATTGACGCGCCACGCCGGCCGGTTCGAAGCACGCAATCTTCGCATTCATTCCCCCCAGCACGCCGCACGCACTTTGACAGCTATCGTTCGGAAGGTTTCTATGACGAGATGTTCGATGTATCCGGCCAGGTGCGGCCGGAAGCGCGCCTGCTGCTGGAGGCGATCCAGTCGCTCGAAGAAGGTCAGTTGTTGCGATGCCAGCGGTTGGCGGAACGCCTGCTCCTGGAACTAGGCGTCACCTTCAACGTCTATGGAGATTCCGATGGTGCGGAACGGATTTTTCCCTTCGATCTGATTCCCCGGATTGTCCGCGCCGAGGAGTGGGGATGGATTGAACGCGGCCTGAAGCAGCGAATCCATGCGCTGAACGAATTCATCGACGATATTTACCATGACCAGAAAATTCTGAAGGACAAAGTGATTCCCGAGGAGGTAGTGCGCTCGGCGGCCTCGTTTCGCCCGCAATGCCAGGGGATCAATCCGCCGCATCGCATCTGGTGCCACATTACGGGCACGGATCTGGTGCGTCACAGCGATGGCCAGGTTTATGTGCTTGAGGACAACCTGCGGGTGCCTTCCGGAGTTTCCTATGTGTTGAAGAACCGGGACCTGATGAAACGCACTTTGTCCCGCGTCTTCGATGGCCTGCGGGTCCGCCCCGTGGACGGCTATCCCGGCAAACTTCTGGAGACCTTGGAGGCAATTGCCCCGCCCCAGGCGGGCGACAAACCGGCGGTGGTGCTGCTTACTCCCGGTATGTACAACTCCGCTTACTATGAGCACAGCTTCCTGGCTCAAAGGATGGGGATTCCACTGGTGGAAGGCTCCGATCTGGTGGTGCAGGATGGCCGGGTCTGGATGCGTACCACCGGCGGACTGTGCAAGGTCGATGTCATCTATCGCCGCATTGACGACGATTTTCTGGATCCACTCGCTTTCCGCCCGGATTCGTTACTGGGTGTGCCGGGTCTGGTGGAAGCCTATCGCGGCGGCCAGGTGGCCCTGGCCAACGCCCCGGGAAACGGGATCGCCGACGATAAGGTGATTTATGCCTATGTGCCGCAGATGATCCGCTACTACGAAGGCGAAGATCCGATCCTGTCCAACGTGCCCACCTTCATGTGCTGGAAGGAGAAGGAGCGGCAGCACGTTCTGGAAAACCTGGAGACACTCGTCGTCAAAGCCGCCAACGAATCCGGCGGGTACGGCATGCTGGTGGGCCCCCATTCCACCGCCCGGCAGCGCGAGGAATTCGCCGCCAAAATACAAGCGCATCCGCGGAATTTCATCGCTCAGCCTACCCTCTCGCTTTCGCGGGTTCCGACCCTGGTGGACGAGCGTTTCGAGGGCCGCCACGTCGATCTGCGCCCCTATATTCTTTACGGCAAGGATATTCATGTCTTGCCCGGGGGGTTGACCCGGGTAGCCCTGCGCAAAGGCTCCCTGGTGGTGAACTCTTCCCAAGGCGGAGGCAGTAAAGACACCTGGGTACTGGAGGCTCCGATTTGTCAGGAGGCCGCCGCATGACCACCGAGCCGCGCCGCCTGCTGAGCCGGGTTGCCGATTCGGTTTATTGGATGGCCCGCTTTATGGAGCGCGCCGAGAACGTAGCCCGCTTCATCGCCGTCAACCACCACCTGCAACTGGATCTTCCGCTGGAGCCGGCGCAGCAATGGCAACCCCTGGTGGATGCCAGCGGCGACGCGCCGGCGTTTCAGGAACGTTACGGAGACGCCACCCTGGCCAATGTAATGGCTTTCCTGACTACGGACGCCGTCAATCCAAACTCGAGTACACTTCCGTGGAGCGGATTCTGGAAGAAGGGCTGCTCGAAGCCCTCGAAGCCATGCAGGTCAAACTGAACTTGATCAGCGCCGCTCTATACGGAGAGTTTTTTCTCGGGCAGCGGCAGGAGCAAACTGCCGTTGCCGCTATCGCGGGATAAAATTCGGGTTGCACCTGACGGATTTTATCCCCGCCTTACGTCCTCCCGGAGCGAACGAAATGCTTTACGCCGCCACGCACACAACCAGCCACGCCTTCGAGCGGCCGGTATCGCAATGTCTCACCGAACTGCGTCTCACGCCCCGGTCGCTGCCCAGTCAACGCCTCCGCGAGACCGTCATCGACGTTGATCCCGCCCCCAACGTGCTTCGCCGCCGGAAGGATTATTTCGGCAACGAGGTTACGACGGTTGAGGTCTTCGCTCCCCATGATCGTTTCCAGGTCAAAGCTTCCAGCCTCGTGGAAGTGCAGGCCGTGAAGCTTCAGCCCTTGTCGACGGTTTCGTGGGAAGAGACGCGCGATATGCTCGCCTGCTGTCCCGATGCCGTCAGTTTGAAGGCTCTCGAATTTGTCTTCGATTCGCCGTTGGTCTCCGCGGGCGAAGAACTGGCCGATTTTGCGCGCCCGACCTTCTCCTCCGGCCGGCCTATGGTCGATGCGTTGCAAGAGTTTTCCCGCCGCATTCATTCCGAATTCCGCTACGTGCCGAAAACGGTTACGAAGGATTTGCCGTTGCTCGAAGTCCTGCGCAACCGCCAGGGCGCGTGCCGGGATTTTGCTCATGTGATGATCGGCTCTCTGCGTTCGCTGCACCTGGCGGCCCGGTATGTCAGCGGCTACCTGCGCGTTCCCACCTCCGAACGCGGGGTTGAGGCCTATCATGCATGGGTATCGGTCTTCGTGCCCGGAAGCGGATGGCTGGATTTCGACCCCACCAACGGCACCATTCCCGCGGATGGCCACGTTACCCTGGCCTGGGGACGGGATTACGGCGACGTGGCCCCGGTAAAAGGAATCATTACCGGGGGTGGCGAGCAGGCAATCGAAGTGGAAATCACTGTGCGGCCAATCGAGGATGGGGAAACGGAACCAGGTCGCTCCTGGCCGGATCGAGGTTGGCGCCTTTCGGCCTAGCCGGCCGGATCCCGGAGAAGCCATAAGCGACTGGCGCTATATTTTGCATTTAAACCATAAGATCTTTTCGTCTATGTCTTTGCAACCAACTTGGTGATGGATAGCAGCCCCCAGGCGAATATCGCCCGTATGCTCCACATTTGCCGATGCCGCCATTTTCACTAAGTTTGCATGCATGTGATAGCAAGTCTCTTATCGCTTGTCCGGCGTTCGATGGCGGGTGCAAAGCAGTCACTCACGCTCCCAATACCACTCGGACGAACTTAGACGAGGCATGGTGATTCGGTAATCTGTCCCATTCGTTTCTCAGATCGGTTATCGGCCCTATAAGTTTTTTGGATGGGCGGATATTTCGGGTCTATGACAAGATGAGCAACTGAGAATGCAGCTCCGGGAGAATGCTTGGTGCGATTCAACGCGTATCAGATCGAAGGCTTTCACGACGAGATGTTCGCCGCCGATGGCGAAGTACGGGCGGAAGCGCGCATGTTGCTCGATACCATCGAGTCGCTCGAAGAAGGTCAGTTGTTGCGCTGCCAGGGTGCGGCGGAGCGCCTGTTACTGCTTCTGGGCATTACCTTTAATGTCTATGGAGAAACCGCCGGCACGGAGCGGATCTTTCCTTTCGACCTGATCCCGCGCATCGTCAGCGCCCGGGAGTGGAATTGGATTGAGCGCGGACTGCGGCAGCGCATCCACGCGCTCAACGAATTCATCGACGACATTTATCACGAGCAGAAGATACTGAAGGACAAGATCATTCCGGAAGAAGTGATTCGCTCGGCTGCCTTCTACCGTCCCATGTGTCACGGAATCAATCCACCCCAGCGCGTCTGGTGTCATATCACCGGCACCGATCTGGTGCGCCATGCCGACGGCCAGATTTATGTCCTGGAGGACAATTTACGCGTGCCCTCCGGCGTCTCCTATGTTCTCGAGAACCGGGCCCTGATGAAGCGCACGTTCCCGCGCGTCTTTGAAGGCCTGCGGGTGCGTCCGGTGGATGATTACCCCAGCAAACTGCTGGAAATGTTGCAGGCAATTGCCCCGCCGGGCGCCTCCGATCAGCCCACGGTGGTGCTGCTGACGCCGGGCATTTATAACTCCGCCTACTTCGAGCACAGCTTTCTGGCACAGCAGATGGGAATTCAACTGGTCGAGGGAAGTGACTTAGTGGTGCGGGAGGGCATGTTATGGATGCGCACCACCAAAGGACTGCGCAAGGTGGATGTAATCTATCGCCGCCTCGACGACGATTTCCTGGACCCCACGGTCTTTCGCAAGGACTCGATGCTGGGCGTGGCCGGTCTGATGGAGGCATACTGCGCCGGCCGGGTGGCGCTGGCCAACGCTCCGGGCAATGGCGTGGCCGACGACAAGGTGGTGTACACCTACGTGCCCCAGATCATTCGTTATTACGAAGGGGAGGACGCCATTCTGCCCAACGTGCCCACCTACCAGTGCTGGCAGGAAAAGGAGCGGAAGCACGTACTGCAGAATATGGAAACGCTGGTGGTCAAGTCCGCCAACGAATCCGGCGGCTACGGTATGCTGATCGGCCCGCATTCGACCGCCCAGGAGCGGAAGGACTTCGCCGCCAAAATTGAGGCGAATCCCCGGAACTATATCGCGCAGCCGACGCTTTCCCTCTCCCGGGTACCCACGCTGATTGAGGACCACTTCGAGGGCCGCCACATCGATCTTCGGCCTTACATTCTGTACGGCAAGGAGATCACGGTCATGCCGGGAGGGCTGACCCGGGTAGCATTGCGCAAAGGCTCGCTGGTGGTGAATTCGTCCCAGGGCGGAGGCAGCAAGGACACCTGGGTGCTGGCGCCCTCGCAGCTGCAGGAAGGTGCGGCATGATGACTGAAACTCCGCCATTACTGAGCCGCGTGGCCGATTCCGTCTATTGGATGGCGCGATACATCGAGCGCGCGGAAAACGTAGCGCGTTTCATCGAGGTCAATCTTCACTTGCAGCTGGATCTTCCGCTGGTGCCGGCGCATCAGTGGCAGCCCCTGGTTGATACCAGCGGCGATGCCGCCGAATTCCAGCGGCGCTACGGGGAGGCCACCGAGCCCAGCGTCATCCGCTTTTTGACCGTGGATACGGAGAATCCCAATTCGATCTGCTCCTGTCTGCGGTACGCGCGGGAAAATGGCCGCTCGGTGCGCGAGACGATTTCCTCGGAGATGTGGGAGCAGATCAATCGCATGTATCTCCGCTTCCAGCCGGGTCCGGCGCAGCCGGAGTCCGAAAGCATCGCGGAGAGCCTGCGCCACCTGCGCTTCGGCTGTCATCTCTTCCAGGGCATTACCGACAACACCATGAGCCACAACGAGGCCTGGCACTTCATGCGGCTGGGCGAGAGCCTGGAACGGGCCGACAAGATTTCGCGCATTTTGGACGTCAAGTATTTCATTCTTCTTCCCTCCACCGATTTTGTGGGAACCCCTTACGACGATCTGCATTGGTCGGCGGTGCTCAAGTCGGTGAGCGGCTTCGAGATGTACCGCAAGAAGTATGGGCGGATTTCGCCGCGTGACATCGTCGATTTTCTGGTGTTGGACCGCAGTTTTCCCCGCGCCATCCACCACTGCATTCACGGCGCCGACGAATGCCTGCATGCCATCACCGGCACGCCCATGGGGTCGTTCCGCTATCCCTCCGAGCAGCTGATGGGCTCGCTGCGCGCCGAGTTGGATTTTGCCTCGGTGGATCGTATTATCGATAATGGTTTGCACGAGTATCTCGACGATTTGCAGGTGAAAATGAATGCGATCGGCGACAACTTGACGCGCGATTTCTTTAACTGGCGCCGGCAAAGCCAGGCCGCCACGGCCTCGGGCGAAAGCTGATGGGGATTCGTGTCGCGCTCCATCACCAGACCATATACGAATATGACCGGCTGGTTACGCTGGCGCCGCAGATCGTGCGCCTGCGGCCCGCGCCGCACAGCCGCACCGCGGTAACCAGCTACTCACTGCGCATCGAGCCGAAAGACCATTTCATCAATTGGCAGCAGGATCCGCACGGCAACTTCCTGGCCCGCCTGGTATTTCCCGGCCAGGCGCGCGCGTTTTCGCTCGAGGTGGATCTGGTGGCGGAGATGGCGGTGATCAATCCGTTCGATTTCTTCCTCGAACCTTACGCCGAGAAGTATCCGTTCTTCTACGAGGCCTCGGAGAAGCGTGAACTCAGGTCGTTTCTGGCGGCGCCACCCGCTGGACCTTGCCTGAAGACCTTTCTTTCTTCCATCGACCTCGGCGAGGTTCGCAGCATCGATTTTCTGGTGAGTCTGAATCAGCGCCTGCAGCGTGAAATCCACTACTTGATTCGCATGGCCCCGGGCGTCCAGAGCCCCGAAGAAACGCTGGCACTGGGCAGCGGCTCCTGCCGCGACTCGGCATGGCTGATGGTTCAGCTCCTGCGCAACCTGGGGCTGGCGGCGCGTTTCGTCTCCGGATACCTGATCCAACTCAAACCGGACGTGAAGCCGCTTACAGGCCCCGAGGGTCCGGCGGAGGATTTTACCGACCTGCATGCCTGGGCCGAGGTTTACCTGCCGGGAGCGGGGTGGATCGGCCTTGATCCCACTTCCGGGCTGCTGGCGGGCGAAGGACACATTCCGCTGGCGGCGACCCCGGAGCCACCCTCGGCGGCGCCGGTCTCCGGCCGGGTAAGTCCATGCGAAGTGGAGTTTCACCATGAAATGCAGATCACCCGCATTCATGAGGACCCGCGGGTTACCAAGCCCTACCGGGACGAACAGTGGCGCCTGATTTGCGAACTTGGCGATCGCATCGACGCCGAGTTTGTGGCGGGCGATGTCCGGCTGACCATGGGTGGCGAACCGACCTTTGTCTCCATCGACGATATGGACGGAGAAGAGTGGAATACGGCGGCTCTGGGTCCGGCCAAGCGCTTCCTGTCCGGTGAGTTATTGCGCCGCTTGCGCGACAAGTTCGCCCCCGGAGCGCTGCTGCACTTCGGACAAGGGAAATGGTATCCCGGCGAATCGCTGCCGCGTTGGGCATACGGTTGTTATTGGCGTACGGATGGCGTACCGCTATGGCGCGACGCGCAGTGGGTGGCGGATCCCGCTCGCGACTATGGTTTCGGATCCGCTGAGGCGCAGAACTTCGCGGAGGAATTGGCCCTCCGGCTGGCGGTGGGCCCCGAGTACGTGATTGCGGCATATGAGGACCCGCTCGCCTATATACACAAAGAGCGCCAGCTTCCGGTGAATGTCGACCCGGTGGATAACAAGCTTGATGATCCCGAAGAACGTGAGCGGTTGAGCCGCGTGTTCGAGCGGGGCCTCGATTACCCAACCGGCTTTGTGTTGCCGTTAAAACGTGGTTGCGGCAAAGACGGACCGGAATGGCAGACGGCGCTATGGATGCTGCGCGCCCGTCACTTGTATCTGCTCCCGGGCGATTCGCCGGTTGGCTTCCGCCTGCCGTTGGAAGGACTGCCTTGGGAACCGCGCGACCAGAGACAACCGGTATGGTTCGTCGACCCGTTGGCGCCCACCCTTCCGCTGCCCGTTCCGCAGCGTCCACTGGGTGGCCGCTCGCGGCGCAATGATGCCAGGGAACCAGCACGCATCCTGGAGTTACCGCTCACTGCTCAGCCGGCGCCAACCGAACCCGTGGTGCGCACGGCCCTGGCCGTCGAAGCCCGGCAGGGACGGCTCTGCGTATTTTTCCCCCCGGTGAGTTCCGCGGACGACTATGTGGAACTGGTAGCCGCCGTGGAGGACACCGCCGCCAAACTCAAGATGCCCGTGGCCCTGGAAGGCTACGCCCCTCCGGACGACGTCCGCCTGCGCCAATTCAAGATCACCCCCGATCCCGGGGTCATTGAGGTCAACGTGCATCCCGCCGCGAGCTGGCGCGAACTGGTCGACAATACCGTTACGCTGTACGAAGAGGCGCGTCTGAGCCGCCTGGGCACCGAAAAGTTCATGCTGGATGGCCGCCACACCGGGACCGGCGGCGGCAACCATGTGGTGCTCGGCGGATCGACTCCGGCGGACAGTCCTTTTTTGCGCCGCCCCGACCTTTTGAAGAGCCTGATTGGGTACTGGCTGAATCATCCATCGTTGTCGTATTTGTTCTCGGGAACCTTCATCGGCCCAACCAGCCAGGCGCCGCGAATTGATGAAACCCGCGCGGACGCGGTGTATGAACTGGAAATCGCCTTCCAGCAGGTCAGCCGCTCCAACCCCGGGGACCTTCCCTTGTGGCTGGTGGACCGCATCTTCCGCGACCTGCTGGCCGATGGCGCCGGAAATACCCACCGGGCGGAATTCTGCATAGACAAGCTTTTCTCTCCCGACACGGCAACCGGAAGACTGGGACTGCTCGAATTGCGATCGTTCGAGATGCCTCCGCATGCCCGCATGAGCCTGACGCAGCAACTGCTGGTGCGGGCGCTGGTGGCCCGCTTCTGGCATCAGCCGTATGAGGAAGCGCCGGTCCGCTGGGGCTCCCGCCTGCACGACCAGTTTTTGCTGCCTTACTATGTGGAGCAGGATTTCGTCAGGGTGATCGAAGATTTGCGTCAGTCCGGATATCCGTTCATGGCGGATTGGTTTGCCCCGCATCTGGAGTTCCGCTTCCCCGTTTTTGGGCGGGTCTGTTATGAGAGCATCGATCTTGAACTCCGCCAGGCCATGGAACCCTGGTATGTGCTGGGCGAAGAGCCGGGCGCCGGCGGGACGACGCGCTTCGTGGATTCGTCCCTCGAGCGGGTACAGGTGAGGGTACGCGGGCTGATTGGCGAGCGCTTTGCGGTTGGTTGCAATGGCCGGCGGCTGCCGCTCCATCCCACCGGCACGCAGGGCGAGTTTGTGTGCGGCGTTCGCTATCGCGGGTGGCAACCCCCGCGCTGTCTGCATCCAACTATTCCGGTGCATACGCCGCTGGTATTCGATGTCATCGATCTGGCGGCGGAACGCTCCGTCGGGGGATGTACCTATCATGTGGCGCATCCCGGCGGACGCAGCTATGATACGTTTCCAGTGAACTCGAACGAGGCCGAAGGGCGGCGCAGGTCGCGCTTTTTTGCCTTCGGTCATACGCCGGGTCCCATGGTTGTTCCGGCGTTCGAGCAAAACCCCGAGTTCCCGCTGACGCTGGATTTGCGGCGCGCAGCAACGGGACGGGGTATGCAGTAGGGGGGCCTCTGCCGGAAAGCCAGGTGCAAGGAGCGTTCTCGAAGCCTGCGGAAACGCGCCAGGCGGGGCGGCACTACGCGTGCGTCGAGGGACATTGGGACGAGGCTCTGCGACCGTCCGGCTTTCCGCGTCACCACTGGCGAGATCTCGCGGCCGCCATCCGGCGCATGGGACCGAGCGAGCTGAGCCGCTCCTGGCAAACCACCCAGCAACTCATACAGGCCAACGGCACTTCCTATAACGTCGGCAACGACCAGCACGGAAGCGAACGGGCCTGGCCGCTGGACCCCATTCCGCTGGTAATCGCCGAAAACGAATGGCTTCAGATCGAGCAGGCCATCATTCAGCGCGCCACCTTGCTGAACTCCGTGCTGGCCGACCTTTATGGGCCGCAACAACTTCTGCAGCAAGGGCTGATTCCTCCGGCCCTGGTTTTTGCAAATCCGCATTTCCTGCGTCCCTGCCACGGCATTGCGCCGCGCGGCGGAGTGCACCTGCATTCCTATGCGGCGGATCTGGCGCGCTCCCCGGATGGACGGTGGTGGGTGACCTCCGATCGAACCCAATCCCCCTCGGGTATGGGCTATGCATTGGAAAACCGGTTGGTGGGCGCACGCACCCTGTCCGACGTGTTCAGCACCTGCCACGTGCGGCAACTGGCCCGCTTCTTCGATATGAGAAGGGACGCCCTGCTGAAGCTGGCCGCCAGTCAGGACTCCAATCCTCGTGTGGTATTGCTGACGCCGGGGCCGCACAGCGAGACCTACTTCGAGCATTCGTTCCTCGCCGGCCATTGGGGCTTTCCCCTGGTGGAGGGCGCCGATCTGGCGGTGCGCGACGATCGCGTATATTTACGGACTCTGACCGGACTTGAACCGGTGGATTTGATCGTGCGCCGCCTGGACGACAGTTTTTGCGATCCGCTGGAATTGCGTGGCGATTCGGTGCTGGGCGTACCCGGTCTGGTACAGGCCGTGCGCAGCGGCGGGGTGGCCATCGACAACGCGCTGGGCAGCGGATTGGCCGAAACCCCGGCGCACCTGGCTTTTATGACCGGTCTCTGCCGTCATCTGCTGGGAGAAGAGCTGCGCTTGCCGTCGGTTTACACCTGGTGGTGCGGACAGCAGGATTCGCTGCGCTATACGCTGGAACATCTTGACGGGTTGGTGATCAAGCCCGCCTTCCACCGTTCGGGCTGGCATCCGGAACTTCCGGCAACCATGGATGCCGCGGCGCGCGCACGCTTGCTTGGCAAACTTGAAGCTCATCCCGAGCAGTTTGTGGCGCAGGAACTGGTCGCGCTTTCCACGGCGCCGGTGTTTAGCGAGACCGGACCGGCCTCGCGCCACGTCATGCTCCGGGTCTTTGCCGCCTGGGATGGTCAGTCCTACAATGTGCTGCCCGGAGGGCTGACTCGCGTCTCCCGCGAACCAACCTCCGCCGCAATTTCCCTGCACCGCGGTGGCGCGGTCAAAGACACCTGGATCCCCGGCGGCTCAGGAGAGCCCTTTGCCCCGTCGCCGGCGGGATCGGGAACCGTCGTCGCCCATCCGAGCTGGGCCAAAATGCCCACCCGGGTCGCGGACAATCTCTTCTGGCTCGGCCGCTATGCGGAACGCATGGAGGATCGAGTACGTCTTCTCCGGGCGCTGCTGCCGGCGCTCTCGGGCGAAGAGGACTTCGGGCGTACCGCATCGTTGGAGACCGTGGTCAGCCTGCTCTCCGGGCTGGGATACATGCAGCTCGAAGTTTCCCGCCTTTCGCTGGGGGAACAATTGTGGCGCGTGCAGCGCCTGCTGGCCAATGTGGTGCGCGACGAGACCCGGTCCACCGGCCTCGGCTGGAACCTTAAGCAGCTTCGCCGCGTGGCCTTGCAATTGAAGGGGCGTCTTTCCCCCGATACCTGGCGAGTCCTCCACCAGATTGAGAACAGCTTTACCAAGAGCGCCCCGGACGATCCCCAGCTGCGTTATCTTTCCGAGATGAACATGCTCGATGGCGCCATCGTGACCCTCACGGCTTTCGCCGGTCTGGTGGCGGAGAATATGACCCGGGGACATGGCTGGCATTTTCTTGAAATTGGAAGGCGGCTGGAACGCGCCCGGCATATGGCGGAACTGCTGCAAGCGGGCGTGGCGGAAGCGCCGGAGGAAATCGAACCGCATCTCCAGATTCTGCTGCAGATCGCGGATAGCTCCATCACCTACCGCACGCGCTATCTGACCGCTCTGCGCACCGATCTGGTGCTGGACCTGCTGCTGGTGGACGAGTCCAATCCCCGATCCATCGGCTTCCAGTTTGCCGCGCTCCTCGACCACCTGGAGAATTTACCGGAATACGACCACACCACCTGCCATTTTGAGCAGGGACTGGTGGCCAAATGCCTGAGCACGATTCGCCTCACCCCCCTGGCCGATTTGTCGCGGCGGGACGACAACGGACGCTTCGGGACGCTGGTGGCGCTGCTCCAGCAGATGAAAGCGGATATGTTCAGTCTGTCCGATGCGCTGGGCGCGCATTATTTGAGCCCGGTCGCCGCCTCGCGCCTCGTTCGCTCCCAGTGAAAATTTTATGCTCTATTCTGCCAGCCACATCACCCGCCACATCTATCAGTCGCCGGTGTCGCAGTCCCTTAACGAGCTGCGGCTCACGCCGCGATCGCTTCCGCGGCAACAGGTGCGCTCGTTCGACCTGTGCATTCAGCCCACGCCGGCAACCTTGCATCGCCGGAACGATTATTTCGGGAATGAAGTCACGACGCTTGCGGTTTTTGAAACCCACGATCTGTTCCTGATTAAGGCCACCAGCATCGTGGAGGTGCAAGCGCCTTCCCAGGAAGCCGGCAGTACGCCCGCATGGGAAGAGGCTCGCGAGTGGATTGCCTCGCGTCCCGGGGAGGAATGCCAGGGCGCGCTGGAATTCGTCTTCGATTCGCCATTCGTGGCCGCAGGACCGGAGCTGGCGGAGCTCGCGCGGCCCACGTTTACTCCCCGGCGACCGCTGCTGGAGGCGCTACGCGAGCTGAACCACCGTATCCACACGGAATTTCAGTACCGGCCAAAATCGACATCCATCGAAATGCCGTTGCTGGAGGTGCTGCGCCAGCGCCAGGGCGTCTGCCAGGATTTTGCCCATGTGATGATCGGCGCGCTGCGCTCGTTGGGATTGGCGGCGCGATATACCAGCGGATATTTACGCAGCAGCCCGGGATATCAGGGCTCGGAGGCCTCGCATGCCTGGGTGTCGGCGTTTGTTCCGGGCAGTGGCTGGCTGAGTTTCGATCCCACCAATGACGTCATGCCGACCGATAACCACGTCATCCTCGCCTGGGGCCGGGACTACGGCGACGTAACTCCGGTCAAAGGCATCGCCGTCGGCGGCGGCAACCACAGCGTGGAAGTTGAGGTATCCGTACAGCCGGTGGAGGCCGTGTAACGCCGGCGTCTCGCCGGCTGTCCCGTGGCCGCCTGCCGAATGCCATCGCCGGGAACGACAGTGCCGCATCCTCGGCGACGAAAGCAGTGTCGAGTTTCAAGCGGCATCAGTCGCCGCCGCATTCTTGAACCCTGAAACTGGAAACTGAGTTCCGCCCTCCGCGTCCTCTGCGGTGTAAGTCCTGCGCGGGCCAACGGCTGCAATGTCTGTGCGCCGGCCATACACACGCAAGCATTCTCTCCGATTTTTCCCTTGTGTAGCGTTGCGTGAGGCGCTACACTTTACGCGTGATCAAGAGCTTCCGTCACAAGGGGGTTGAACGCTTCTTCCGGACCGGGAGCAAGGCAGGCATTCAGGCGAAACATGCCGCGCGGCTGCGGTTACAGCTTTTTGCCTTGAACCGGGCGAAGACTGCCGCTGACATGAACGCGCCGGGGTGGGCGCTTCATCCTCTGCGCCATGATTTGGCAGGCCATTGGTCCATCACGGTAAATGGCAATTGGCGGCTCACCTTTACGTTTGAGGGCGAAGATGTCACTTTGGTGGATTATCGGGACTATCACTGAGTCCGGGAATTGCCGGCGGGAATCGAGGTAAACGGTATGGCGCTAATGCACAATCCTCCACATCCGGGAGAAGTTCTCCGCGAGTACTTAGGGGAAATGGAGGTTTCGGAAGCCGCCAAGCGGCTGCACCTCTCCCGTACTACATTGTCCCGTGTGCTCAACCGGAGGGCGGGCATTTCCGCGGAGATGTCCCTCCGGCTCGCGGACGCCCTGGGAACGGGTCCGGGCTTCTGGTCCGGATTGCAACTTGATTATGATCTCTGGCAAGCGTCCCGGAAGCGGCGGCCAACCGTTGAGCGCTTTCCCAGGACCGCTATCGCCTGAAGGCAGCTTCCCGGAATTTCTGCGGCGAAAGCTGCCACGAGTTTCAAGCGAGATCAGTCGCCGTCGTATCCTGGAAACTTGGTACCTGAAACTGGAAACCGAGTTCCGCCGTATGCCGTGTAAATCACGCGGCGGCAATCGACAGGGCAAGAGAGGTCTTGCCGGCGCCGGGCTCGCCGCTGAGCAGGGCCAGCATTCCGCTGGGCAAATCGGGCTACCAGGGCCAGCCCATCGGCTGGGGCGTGACGTATTCAGGGTCAGCAATTGCGCCCGCAGTTGAGGAATGCGTTGGGGGATGGCCTCGCATGCAGCCGCTGCATCGTTCGTTTCGCAGCCACGGTGGTGGTCAGGACCACTTGATCCCGAGGATGATAATGTGTGCCCGCGCTCCCAGGGTCAGCTCAATCCGTCCGCCAGGAGTCTGCCCAACGGCATGACCTCGGTCTTGGCATCCAGCGGATAAGTCTCCTCCCCCGGATACAAGACGATGCGGCGGCTGGCGGCCAGGTCCTCACAACCGAGGTAGAAGCCCTTGCTGGGGCGTGGATCGGTGAGCGTGCGCTTGATCTCGATGGCCCAACGCCGCCCGGCGCTGAACTCCAGGACGAGGTCAATTTCCGCACCGGCGGAAGTGCGATAGAAGGTGGGCCGGACGGCAGGCGGCAGCGCCTCGAGGATATTTTCGATAAGCATGCCCTCCCAACTGGCGCCGACGACGGGGTGACCCAGTAATTCTTCCCGATTGTGAATGCCCAGCAATGCGTGCAGCAGCCCGCTATCGCGAACATAAACCTTCGGCGACCGCACCAGACGCTTCCCGGCATTTGCCGCCCACGGCTGCAAGCGGCGAACCAGCAGCAGGTCCACCATGATGTCGAGATAGCGGGCGACGGTATGTCCGCTGACGCCGAGGCCGCCGGCAATTTGCGCGGCGTTGAGCATCTGTCCCTGATTGTGCGCCAGCATCTGCCAGTAGCGACTGAGCGTCTCGGCCGGAATGCGCGGACCCAGCGCGGGCACATCGCGCTCCAGGTAAGTCTGTATGAAGGCCGTGCGCCAGGCGAAGCTGGCCTCATCGCTATCCGCCAGGAAGCTGTCCGGGAATCCGCCGCGCGACCAGAGACGAGCCGCCGCTCCTCTTTTCTTGATGCCCACTTCCAACACGGAAAATGGCGCCAGTTCCTGATAGGCGATACGTCCGGCAAGGCTCTCGGCGGACTGCTTTAACAGTTCGATGGAGGCGGAACCGAGCAGCAAAAAATGGCGGTTGCGGCGTCCCTTCCGCCGCCGCTGATCAATCAGGCCCCGCAAAGTGTTGAAGATGCCGGGGAGCCGGTGAATCTCGTCGAGAATCACCAGGCGGTTCTCGTGCTCCTTCAGGTAAAGCTCCGGCTCGGCCAGCTTGGCGCGGTCTGAGGGCAGTTCTAGGTCAAGATAAAGCGCCTGCTCCCCCAGTTTTTCAGCCAGCGCCAAGGCCAGCGTGGTCTTGCCCACCTGCCGGGGACCGAGAATGGCCACGGCAGGAAACTGCTGCAGCAACTGGTTCACCCGCGGCTGAATGTGACGATTCAGATTCACCTTGTAATTATGCTACATAATGGCATAAATACAAGGATTACGTATTACCCGCTTGAGTCCGGGGTGCGGGCCTGGATCCACGGCCGGCCAGGAGCCCCCAGCCGGCGGTTCTCGCGTGTTGGGGTGGACGACAGCCGAAACTCGGGGACGCGCTCGCCGTTTCCCCGCAATTTCCCTTTCATAGCGGAAGTCCTATAGGTTGTCGGATGCAGCAGCACGGAACTGGCCGAACGGCTCAACGGGGCTCGAATACAAGCTGGATGTTTCCATCCTTTCATACCAGTCCGCGAGCTTGGCACCATCGCCAGTATCTGGCCGGCATGCGTGGCAGCACCGCCGATTGTCCATGAAGGGCAAGCGTCGGAATGGTATCCGCCATGGGTCGGAATCCTCACGAGGCACTTGAAAGGGGCGAACAAAAAGCGTATAAGCTGTAAATGTAATCGCTTTCGAGCGAATTCGGAAAAGAGGTGAGCATGACCACATCGAGGAAAGAGGCGTCGCAAGCCGGCAAGGATTTGCGCAACCCTAAGACGCCAAAGCGAGACCGTGGACCTATTGCATCGGACCTCGCTCAAGCGCGAAGGCCAAAAAAGTAAGTCTCATCCAGCCTCAGAGGGCAAGCTAACTATCGCTTACCCTCTGAGCCATTCGAGGTCTGTCCCGAAGCGCATCTGCAAAAGGTCGCTCGGATGAGCCCGTCCTGGCCCGTCCAGAGCGAGCGCTAGTCCACGGCGGTCGGATTGTCGTCAAAATAAACTAACTGTCGCGCGGTGTTTATAGCCGCAGGATCAGTCAACGCGGCCGGGTCCAATCACAAAGAGCAGGTCACTATCTATAGTTTTGTCGCATGCCAATCGCAAGTATTTTTTTTGATAGTGCCATAATTTGCGTCAAGTTCAGGCTGCATCAGCAGGATGGCAGCGATGCGACGGGCTATGTTCATGACCTCGCTAATCTCCTCGGGGCTAAGCGGTCGTCCGAGGATGGCGAACTCGCGATAGCTCAGCCATTTCTTGATCACCTGATAGCCGCCGATGGTGAAATCCCACACTTTTACCGGGAGATTGGACCACCATGCACCAGCATTGAGAAAGACATCATTCGTGCGGTCGCCAAGCTGCGTAAACGCCTGATCGGCAGAGATGCCCATGGCGGCACACCCAACAGTAATCGCCTCGCGTTCGGCGGCGGCATAGTCGCGCTCCTCCACGCGACCCTTACCGGGCATGGTCACGCCCTCTTTCCCCGCGTGTCCCCAGCCAGCGGTCAACTTGAAATGGTCTGAGGTTCTCAGTTCGCCTTTGGATACAGCTATAACCGGCATCTCGGAACGCAGCCTTCCGCTGGTTACGCCTGGGGAGGGACGTCCGGTATCTAACAGTTCTGCAACTTTCTCTCCTAGAGCAGCGGAGCGCTGCAGATGCAGTTTGGAATCGGGCAGCAGAATGCGCGGCCAGTCGAGGCGCAGGGAAGGTCCATTGGAGTCGCGATAAGTGGGAGCGTTCAAGATGGCAATCGAGTGGTTAAAGAGCAGCTGTGCCTCTTGCTCCTTAATTCTAAGCAGGGCCAGATAATCCCGTGCACCCGGGGACAAGTTGGGCCTAATTGCCCCGTCACTACAATTGATTTCTGCCTGCGCAGTGACCTTTTTCAGCAGCTTGGGGAAGAAATTGCTAAATCCGTTGCCGAAGTTGTCAGCAAGAGTCGATGTAACCATACCCCGAGAGAATCTTGACCCCGATTCCCGCTGACGTGCTTCGATGAATTGGTTGGACGGAAAGACTTGCGGGAAGAAATCTGGACTCTTCCTTCCCAAAAGATTTGTGTCGGATTCCCAGTAAATCCATCTTTTATCGAAAGCTCTATACTCCAGTTGCACTATGTTGTCCTTAAGCATTCCTCGACGTAGGAGCGTTTGCCGTGTTGTCGTTGGCTCGCATGCATTGCTGCCGTCCATGGAGCCTGGATGGAGTCTCGCAAGTTCGTCATCGGAAATGCTCCGGTCAAAATAATCGCCTATTCTCCTGATCAGAGCATCCTTGTCGATATCAATCACAAGCCTGTCTTGCTTCGACTGAACGCCGGGGAAAGACACCGGAAACAGTTCGGGAAGGCGGGGCCATCGGAGGTATCTGGAGTTTGATTCTGCTGGCATGAACGGTAATCCAAGTTCAAGCGTGGGTTCGATCTCGCTGTACGACGGCTCGTCCAATGACCGCAGCAGCTCAGCGCGTTTCTCTTTTCCCCAGAAGTTGCGGAATAGGATCGCATTGCTTTGGCTGTGGTCACTCTTACGAACCATCAGCGAGATTGCCGTTCCGAGCTGAATGCCCTCACGATTGGACGAAGTGGAGAAAGCGCTGGGGTCTGGTTTCCCTTCGGGAGTGAGCTTTCCTGTCTTATACTTATCGCCGTTGAGGCAATCGATCCAGATGCTATCGAACACTTCTAGGTAGCGCTCCCTCATCCCGGTGCATGAGCGACCGTCAAGCCATGAATAGTTCGAGATAAAAGAAACAATGCCTTCGGCGTGCTCCCCCTCGACAATCTTTCGTTCAGCAGCACGGTAAAAGCGAACGTACAATTCATTCAATCCCTGGCCTTCAGGGGCGGCGACTCGCCTCGTCGCACGATAGGCGTTGGACAAGTCGCGCTCTTCGCCGACCGCGACACCGGCGAACCCGTTATATGGGGGGTTGCCAAGAATTACGAGAATGGGTTTCTGCTGTTTGACAAGGTCAGCCTTGTCTCGCTCTTCCTCCATCTCCGAAAAAATCAGGTGCTGCTTAGGCCCAGTAGGTGGTGTCCAACCCGTGAGCGCGTTCGTGAGATAAACGCCAGCTCGTTCAGAGGAGCTCTCGGACAGCGGAGCGCCGAAGCGGGCGAGTTCCAGCCCGAGCTGAAGATGTGAGACGACAAATGGAGCGGGCAGAATCTCGAAACCGAAAACACGTTCTCTAGCTGCCTTCTTGAGTTCATGCGCCAGCATCGCGCCGATGCCTTTAGTTTCGAGCGTGGCGTGAATGCGCTTGAGCACCTCGACCAGGTAGGCTCCGGTGCCGCAGCAGGGGTCGAGAACATAGACGCGTGGGTCGGCAAGGCCGTCTATGATGTTGAGCTCCTCACGCAGCGCGGCGTCCACGCGAGCGACCATGTATTGCACAATCTCCGGCGGCGTGTACCATACACCGAGTTCCTTCCGCAATTCGGGGTCGAAGGCTTCGAGGAACGGCTCGTAGAAATACTGAACAGCGTTCGTTTCCTCGAACCTCTCGAAGAAGCTTGGGCGGTCTACGCGGTTGAGCACAGCGGCTGCCCATTCCATGACTTCGACGAGATTAAGGCGGTCAAGATTCGTGGGTGTTGCGAATTGCTCGAAGAGCGCGCGAATCATCGGTACGCGCAGCTTCCACGCAGCTTCGTGCCAGTTGAAACGGTTCTTACGGCTAGGGCGCTCCTTATGCCACAGCACCCATGCTGAGAAAAGGCCGTAAAACAGCTGCTTTTGGCAAGTTGGTTTGGCCCACTTCGGCGGTTTATTCTGGCCCACCCA
>CAZUCM010000007.1:0-22023 GCA_964619235.1 uncultured Terriglobales bacterium | reverse complement strand
AACAGATCCTGCATTTCCGTCTTGCCGGGGCCGGCCTTGCGTTCCCGCGCCTCCAGCACCTGATCGATGGCCGAAGCATCGAATCCCACCACTTTCGACAATGCCTGCACGGCTGCTCGCTTTTCCACCGGGGCTTCATGCCCCAACGCAATCAGTGCATGGCGGAACAAGGTCGCGAACGAGGGAACGGAATGCAGCAGCAAATCCCACAAACCGCGATCATTGTCCGCGGCCAGCAGGAATTGCCGGCGCAGCAGAATCAGCTTCTCCCGCAGTTCATATTCCACCTGAACATGGTGCCGGCGCATGGAAATGTGCAGGCCCGGAAGCAAATCTTCGCCGAACAGCACGCGGTGATGCTGCTTCATGTCCAGCAGTTCGATGGTGAAGATATCGGTGGAACGCTCCAGTTCGGCGCGAGTCATCATCAATGGCGGCGGCTGCTTCTGGCGATTCCACCATTGCGCCACCGGCGCCAGTGCCTGCCATGCCGGAAAGCCGCTGTCGCGCAACACGCAAAACAGATTCAGATCCGAGTACTGAGGATGAAAATCCCCCGATACCGCCGATCCAAACAAGATCACGCTGACCAGGTTGGTTCCGGCCGCCTCGCGAACCCGCTTCACAAATTCGTTGATCTGGTTTTCAGGAGCCATTTCGTCCTCGCTTGCTACCAACTGCTGCTGGCGCCGCCGCCGCCGGAACTGCCTCCGCCAAAACCGCCGAAGCCACCGCCGCCGCCAAAGCCACCTACGCCGAAGCCGCCTCCTCCGCCTCCGCCAAGTTGGGAGAGCAGTATCCAAAACAGAATTCCACGCAGGGGCGTACACATGATTACGATAAAAAGGACAACCAACGCAATGATCCCACCCAGCGAAAGATGCGGAGCCGGCCGATACACCGGTTCCTGGGGAAGATCGGCGGGCACATGGCTAAGTTGAATGCCCGCATCCTGAGCAATCACGCTGGCCACGTGGCTGGTCACCAGCAGCAGCGCGCCGCTGTAATCGCCGCTGCGCATCTGCGGTACAGCTTCGCGCTGAAAGCCCCCCACTTTGCCATCCGGCAAGATTGGTTCCAGTCCATAGCCGACTTCAATGCGAGCCTGGTGGTCCTGGATGGCGTACAGAATCAAGACCCCGCGATTGGTCGCCTTGGCTCCGATTCCCCATTTCGAAAAGAGATCGACGGCATAGCTCTCGATATCCACGCCATCGAGAGAGGGGACCGTCACCACGGCAATCTGCGCGTGGGCAGCTTCGTCAACCTGGCGGCAAAGCTCTTCCATCTGCGCGCTGGTGGCAGGATTAAGAACATGCGCGAAATCATTGACATAGCCGGTGGGCCGCAGTTTCGCCACCGGCTCGGCGCAGAGCATGCCGGCCAGCGACAAGAGCAGCGCAGCTATGAATCCCAACTTCACGCGTAGAGTCATTGCCCAGATTGTACAGGACAGAGGAGGCCGGATTATTAACGAGGAAAGCGGCGATTGTCTGGTTGGGGGCGGAAGCACCGGCATCACTGCGGGCCGGAAGACACGGATTATTGTGTAAACTGAATATCGGGAAAAACCACCATGCTTCGCGGATATAAAGGGAAATCACCGCAGGTTCCGCCCACGGCCTATGTGGACGAATCGGCACAATTAATCGGGGATGTCACTCTGGGCGAGAACGCCAGCGTGTGGATGAATACCACTTTGCGCGGCGACGTCCACTACATAAGAATCGGCGCCAACTCGAACATTCAGGATAACTCCGTGCTGCATGGCATGTTGGGCAAGTGGCCGGTGGTGGTTGGCGACTGGGTCACGGTGGGCCATTCCGTCACCCTGCACGGCTGCGTGGTTGAGGATTATTGCCTGATCGGCATGGGCGCCATCATTTTGAACGGCGCCCGCATCGGCGCCGGCTCGATTATTGCCGCCGGCGCATTGATTCCCGAAGGCACGGTGGTCGAACCCAACTCCTTGTGGGCCGGCCTGCCAGGCAAGTTCCGCAAGACCCTGGGCCCGGATGCCCGGCAAATGATTGAGCACTACGCCAAGAACTATCTGGGATATAAGGAAGATTATCTGCGCGAAGGCAAGTAGGAGAATTTTCACCTCATAGGGCACAGAGGAAAACAGGGGAGATTTGTGATTTGTGATTGAAAGGCGGGTCGAATCATGAGCCCTGAGGGTTCGATCGCAAATCGCAAATCGCAAAACCTAAATTCCTCTGTGTCCTCTGTGGTAAAAGGTATTTCCAAGTAATCACTATGATCAAAGCGATTCGAGGTACGCGCGATTTACTGCCGCCGGAAACGGATCTGTGGAACTTCGTCGAGGGAGTGACGCGCGAGGTTTTTCGCGCCTTCAACTTTCACGAGATTCGCACTCCGATTTTCGAGGAGACGCAGTTGTTCGCGCGCTCCGTGGGCGAAGAAACCGACATTGTCTCCAAAGAGATGTACACCTGGGAGGACCGTGGCCGCGCCGCCTCCGACCACGGCCAGTCGCTTACCCTGCGCCCGGAAAACACCGCCGGAGTGGCCCGCGCTTATATCGAGCACCGGTTGTGGGAGCGCCCGGGAGTACAGAAGCTGTACTACATTGGCCCGCAGTTCCGGCGCGAACGTCCGCAAAAGGGGCGCTACCGGCAGTTTTATCAGATCGGCGCCGAGATGATCGGTCCGCCGTCGGCCGGCAGTGAGTCGCCCGCGCGTGACGCGGAAATCCTGCAGATGCTGGCCACGCTGCTCGATCGATTGGGCATCAAAGGCTGGACGCTGGAGTTGAATTCCGTCGGCTGTCCCGAGGACCGGCCGCGCTACAACGAAGCGCTGCGCCAGGCGCTGACTCCGGTGGCGGCAAAGATGTGCGCCGATTGCCAGCGCCGCGCCCTTGCCAATCCGCTGCGCGTACTGGACTGCAAGGTGCCGGAAGATCAACCGATCATCGAAGGCTTGCCCAAGATCGTCGACTACCTCGACGATGGCTGCCGCCGGCACTTCGAGCAGTTACGCCAGATCCTCGATGCGCTTGCGATTCCCTATACGATCAATCCGCGACTGGTGCGCGGCCTGGATTATTACCAGCGAACCACCTTTGAGTTCACGCACGGAGCATTGGGTGCGCAAAACGCCATTCTGGGCGGCGGGCGCTATGACGGACTTTCCGAGGCTATCGGCGGTCCCAAGGCGCCCGGCATCGGTTTCGCCATCGGCGAGGACCGTCTGGTCCTGACCCTGGCCGAGACCGCGCAAAACCCGGCCGCGCCACCGGATGCGTATATCGCTCCTCTGGGCGCCGGCATGGATGTCCATGCCGCCGGACTGGCGGTCGATCTGCGCCGCGAGGGTCTGATCATTGAAGTGGGCGATGAAAGTTTTCGCATGAAAAAATCCCTGGAGACCGCCGACAAGCTGGGCGCGCGGCTGGTGGTGATTCTGGGCGAAAACGAAGTGCAGTCGCAACAATTCACCTTGCGCAATTTGCAGACCCGGGAACAAGTGGCCGTGGGACGCATGGAGTTGGCGGCGCGCATTCGTGCGGCAACCTTCACCACACAGGATACCCAGGGCACAGAGGCAAAACAACGAAATTGAATTTCAGAGGAACGCAGATAGACGCAGACCGGAAGCCACTGGCCTCTTGCGCCTGACGATGACTCCTTGCAGGGTTACCGGCGTTGATCGGCGTTAATCCGCGGCCAGGGGTTTTTCTTCTCTTTCCTCTGTGGCCTCTGTGCCCTCTGTGGTTAATAATAGAAGATTCAGCTTTAGATTAAGGACGGTTCTCATGCCGGAAGAAGGCAAAGCGACAAGTATAGTTCTGGATTTGGTTGGCGACCGGGAACGCACCCACGGCTGCGGCGAATTGCGACCGGCCAACGCCGGCCGCCACGCCGTGTTGATGGGATGGGTCAATCGCCGCCGCGATCTCGGCAACGTGATCTTCGTCGACCTGCGCGACCGCACGGGCATCACCCAGGTGGTCTTCGACCGGCAGGTGAGCGAGGCGCTGCACGATAAGGCGGAGTCGTTGCGCACCGAATTCGTGGTGGCAGTCAAGGGAACCGTCACCCAGCGCGATCCCAGCACGGTGAATCCCAACCTGCCCACCGGCGAAGTGGAATTGCGGGTGGAAGAGTTGCTGATCCTCAACGTGAGCGCGCAGCCGCCGTTCTTTCCCAGCGACAACATGTTGCCCAACGAAGAATTGCGCCTGCAGTACCGCTACATCGACCTGCGCCGGCCGGAGATGCAGAAGAACATCGTCCTGCGCCATCACGTTGCCCAGGCGATTCGCCAGCATTTGAACCAGCTGGGGTTCATGGAAATCGAAACCCCGTTCATGACCCGCTCCACGCCGGAAGGCGCGCGTGACTACCTGGTGCCCAGCCGCGTCCATAAGGGTTCGTTTTACGCCTTGCCGCAATCGCCGCAGCTGTTCAAGCAGATTCTGATGATCAGCGGCTTCGAGAAGTATTACCAGATCGTGCGCTGCTTCCGTGACGAGGATTTGCGCGCCGACCGGCAGCCGGAATTCACCCAGATCGATCTGGAGATGAGCTTTCCGAAGATGGGCACCATCTTCACCGTGGTCGAAGGCTTCCTGACCTCCGCCTTCAAGGCCGCCGGACACACCTTGCAAACGCCCTTTCCGCAGATGACCTACGACCAGGCCATCCGCATGTTCGGCACCGATAAGCCCGACCTGCGTTTGCCCGCCATGATCGACGTGCGCGACGCCTTCAGCACCGAGGACCTGGCCCAGCTCAACGTCAATCCGCAGCTGCCGGTGATGCTCATCCGCATTCCGAAGGTGGGCGAGCTCTCGCGCAAAGAGCGCGACGAAATCAAACCGCTATTCGCCATCAAAGAGACCGGCGCCAAGTTATTTGACGACACCAAGCGGCTGGAGAAGACCATCCCTGAATCGATGGCCCGGGTTCGCGAACGCAGCGGCGCCGATCCGCACGACCTGCTGGTGCTGGTGGCCGGCATACAACAGGCAGGCACGCATCCCACCGACGTGCATACTACTCCCGAGGTCAAGCGGCACGATATCAACGTGTACACGGCAGCCGGCGCCCTGCGCGTGGCGCTGGGACAGAAGTACGCTTCGCGCCATGGCCTGTTTCAGCCCGGCGATTACCGCTTCCTGTGGGTGACCGACTTCCCCATGTTCGAGTGGGACGAGGAAGGCAAACGCTGGGCAGCGGCGCATCATCCGTTCACTTCGCCGCACGATCGCGACATGGACAAGCTGGAATCGGATCCGGCAGCCGTGAGGGCCCTGGCATATGACGTGGTGCTCAACGGAACCGAGCTGGGTTCGGGCTCCATCCGTATTCATCGCCAGGACGTGCAGGCGAGTATCTTCCGCGCGCTGGGCATGAGCGACGAGGAAGCGAAAGAGCGCTTCGGCTTCTTTTTGGAAGCCTTGACCTACGGCACCCCGCCTCACGGCGGAATCGCCCTGGGCCTGGACCGCATTGTCATGATTCTGGCCGGCGCCGATTCCCTGCGGGAGGTCATTCCCTTCCCCAAGACGGCCAAAGCCATCGACCTGATGGTCGACGCGCCCACACCGGTCAGCGAATTGCAGTTGCGGGATCTGGGGATCAAGATCAGGGAGTAGCAAATCAGCACCTTCCATCGCCATCCCAGAATTGCGGTGCGCAGCGGCCATTCTGGTAGTAGAATTTCGGCCAAACGCTTTATCAGGATCAATCTGCACGCTGAGGCGCCGTTGTGTGTCCAGCTCTGCGCTTTGGAGGCGATTCGATGCGAACCAGGCTATTTGCGGCCTTACCTGTGGTTGTCATTTTTTTGCTGCTCTCATTGGCTTTGCCGGCGCTGTCACACGCCGACGACTGGAAGCCGATTTCACCGGAAGAACTGGCGCTGAAAGACAACCCCGACGAACCCGGCGCACCAGCAATGATCCTCTATCGCGAGTTGGAGCATAACGGCGAGCAAGGGTACAGGACCGAATACGTCCGCATCAAGATTTTCACCGAGGCAGGCAGAAAATACGCGGACGTGCGATCGCAGTCATCAGTGAACCCCTGGGAGAGTGATCCCGAATCGACCTCGAACTTTGCTTTAGATGAGGTGAAGGGGCGAACCATTCATCCGGATGGTTCGATCGTTCCTTTCACCGGTTCGGTAATGGAAAAGGATGAAACCATTGAAGAGAACGTCGACTGGTTTTTTAACCCCTGGGAAACCGTGACTACGACCCGGAGGATCAAAGTCTTCACGCTCCCTGACGTTACTCCGGGCAGCATTATCGAATTCAAGAGCAGGGTCAGGTGGAATGCCTCGACGACGTGGTATAGCGGCCTTGGGTGGGACGTTCAACAGGGACTCTTTCAGCGTCAGGCCCATTTCAAGTTCATACCCTCAAAAATAGCGGCAAAGGCCGGCGCAGTTCCGGTATGGGGGTATATTCCGTACGGATTGCGCCCTGACCAGACACCGGTGTGGCAAGGTCATGCGTTGGTAATGGACGTTACCAACATCCCGGCCTTTGTCCCGGAAAGCTTCATGCCGCCCCGTGACGCGGTGCGCGCCCGCGTGCAGTTCTTTGACTCTCCCCGGGAATATTCCACGCCGGACGAATTCTGGAAGAGAAAGAATCATAAGTGGACTGGTGAAGTGGAAGACTTCATAAAGAAGTCCGACGTGGTTCAGGCGGAGTCGCAAAAATTATTTACTGCTTCCGATACAAACGACGTGAAGCTCCGCAAGATTTATGACCGGGTACAGAAGCTTCGCTGTCTTAGCTACGAACACCGCAAGAACCAGAAGGCAGTCGAAAACGAACATTTGGCAGCAAATAGTAATGCCTCAGACGTTTTGACACACGGCTATGGGACGCACAACGAACTAAATCGCAGCTTCACGGCTATGGCTCGTGCGGCCGGATTCGATGCCGTAATGGTGATTGTCGTAGGGCGAGACCGGACAATCTTCCGTTCAAACATTGCTTCGGATGACGGCCTGAAAACGGAACTCGTTTTGGTTCGCACTGGCGGCAAAGAACTGTACCTCGATCCCGGAACGCCCTTCTGCCCGTACGGCGTTCTGCCGTGGAAGGATACTGGAACCGGAGGACTCCGCGAGGACCTGAATGCGCCCGCCTTCATTACGACGCCGGTTTCGAATATGGCCGATGCCGGCATATCGCGAAAGGCGCAATTGAGCATCGCCGATGACGGAACCCTGACCGGCACGTTGGAAGTTACATTTACCGGCCAGGAAGCACTGAAAGAACGCCTGCGCGTGCGCGAGCGTCACGCTGACGAGGATAGCCGGAACGGACACTTAAAGAAGCTGGTGCGGGACTGGCTTGCGGTGGAAAGCGGTGTCAGGTTAGACGGCGTAAATGGCTGGGAGAGCGGCAACGACCCTCTGGTAGCTACCTTCAGGATCAAAATTCCGAACTATGCCACCAAGACGGGGCAGCACCTGATGGTGCCTGCAACTGTGTTCACCGGCGCATACGCCAACCCATTTGTCAGTACTCGCCGTTCAAATTCGATTTATTTTGAGTATCCCTACGTTAACTCCGACGACGTGACGCTTACGCCGGCAAGCGGGTTGCAGATCGAAACTCCTTCGGCGCCGGCGGACAAAAAGAACAATCTGGCCGAGTTCACTAAAAGCGCCACGATTGAGAATGGCGCATTGCATCTGACGCGGCAGTTCCGCCTTAAGGCCGTGTTCGTCGACGTAAAGGGTTATCCCGCGGTAAAAGCGTTTTACGATTTTATGGCGGAACAGGACAAGGGCCGCGCAACGCTCACGCTGGCGGCAAAGTAGCGTTATACATTTTTCGTTGTACCTTGTGACGTTGCACGTCAGCGCACGGCGTCTTGGAGCGGCACTCGGCGCGTAGTCCGGGTGTGTGGATGCTTCCGGAAGCGCATTAAGCCAGCCGGCATAGCGGGCAGCGGAGGAGACCGGTCGATGCGAACCCGAGCGTTGGCGACATTGCCGTCGGTTTTCGTTTTTCTGTTGCTCTTCCTGGCACGGCCGGTAATGTTGCATGCCGACGACTGGAAGCCGATTCCGCCGGAAGACCTGGCGTTGAAGGACAATCCCGACGATCCGGGCGCGCCCGCCATGATCCTGTATCGCGAAGAGGAGATCCACGGCGATCAGGGAACCGAGACCGCTTACATGCGGATCAAGATCCTCACCGAGGCAGGCAGAAAATACGCGGACATCCGGCTGGCGGTGGCGGATCCCTGGGAAGATTCCCCATTTTGGGCCCCCGACGTCAGTATTGACGAAATCCAAGGGCGCACGATTCATCCGGATGGCTCGATCATTCCCTTCGCGGGCACCGTCTATGAAACGGACACGGGCCTGACGAAGGCCCGGACCTTCGCCCTTCCCGACGTCACTCCGGGAAGCATTATTGAATATAAATGCAGGATTAAATGGAATGCGGCGAAGATGTATCCCGGAATGGGCTGGCTGGTGCAGCTGTCGCTGTTCCAGCGCGAGGCATACTTTTTCTTCGAGCCCTCGAGCCATCTGCCGGCCGCAATTGAATATCTGACGTTTGGCCTGCAACCCGGCCAACAGCCCGTACGGCAAGGTTCAAAACTCTGGTTGCACTTGAATAACATTCCCGCCTTCGAACAGGAGCAGTTCATGCCTCCGGCCGACGCGGTGCGGGCCCGGGTGGAGTTTTTTGTAAGGCCACACGACTTCGAGCCTTCCCCGGACCAATACTGGAAAAAACGCGGCAAAGAGTGGGCCAACCAGGTGGATGATTTTATCGGCAAGAGCAATAAGATCAAATCCCAGGTTCAAGCGCTGGTCAGTCCCTCGGATACCAGCAGCGCAAAGCTCCTTAAGATCTACGAGCACGTACAGACCCTCCGCAACCTGAGTTTCGAAAGTCGAAGGGCCGAGAAGGAAATCGAGCGCGAACATCTGAAGGAGAATCAGACCGCGGAAGATGTACTGACCCATGGATACGGAGCGCACAATGAATTGAACCGCACCTTTGTGGCCATGGCGCGCTCAGCCGGTTTTGACGCCACCGTGGTAGCCGTTAGCAGGCGCGATCAGACGGTCTTTCGCCGTGATCTAGAGTCGATGGCTCAGCTGTCGTTGGAAGTTGCCTTGGTGAGCGACGGCGGGAAGGAGCTCTATCTCGACCCGGGAATGCCCATGTGCCCGTTCGGAATCGTGCCATGGATGGTTACGGGGGTGACTGGGCTCCGCGCGGACAAGCACTCAGCGGCTTTCGTGACCACGCCGGTCGCAACTGCTGCCGATGCCGGCATTGCAAGTAAGGCTCAGCTGACCCTGGAGCCGGATGGCTCGCTGACCGGCATGCTGGAAGTCACATTTTCGGGACAGGAAGCGCTGCAAATCCGCCTGCAAGGGTGGATGCGGCAATTCAATGAGCATCAGCGCAAAGTCCACATCCAGAAAATGGTCCGCGATTGGCTTACGGTGAGCGGCACCGTCAGGCTTCGGGATGTAAATGCCTGGGACAACCCAAATGTCCCGCTGACAGCCACCTTAAAGATCGTGGTCCCGGGATATGCCACCATGGCGGGGCAACACCTGCTGGCGCCGACAACACTATTCAGCAGCGCTTATGCAAACCCCTTTGTTTCCACCCGTCGGGCAAATCCGATCTATTTCCCATACCCATATGTGTATACCGACGACGTGACCATTACGCCGGCCGATGGCCTGCAGATCGAAGGCGTATCATCGCCGGTCGAGCGGAAGAACGATTTGGCGGAGTTTAGCAAAAGCAATACGCTGGAAAACGGCGCGCTGCATCTTGAGCGGGACTTCCGCCTGAAGGCCGTGTTCGTCGACGTAAAGGGTTATCCCGCGGTGAAGGCTTTTTACGATTATGTGGCGGACCAGGACAAGGACAGGGTGGCACTCAAGCTGGCGGCGAAGTAGCGTCGCAGGTCGTCGAGTAGCGCCACGTCTCACCGGCGTTACCCCGCGGCGTTTATCGGGCGCTGGTTTTGCGTGTCTTGCCGGTGGAGCGGGACGGTTTCCTTGTGGAAGTGCGGCCTGGCTGGGTCTTCATGCGACGCAGCGAAGCGATCAGTTCCGGAGCCAGGTCCCGTAATTCTTCGGCATGGGGCAGGGATAGCTCGCGCAGAATTTTTTCGCCCTTGGCCGTCAGCTGCAATAACACCTGACGGCGGTCGGCCCGGTCGCGACGGCGTAGTACGTAACCGTGTTTGACCATCCGGTCCACCAGTTCCACCGTGCTGTGATGCTGGATTTGCAACCGCTCGGCCAGTTCGCCAATGGAAGCGGAAATGTCGTCCGGCAGGCCTTTCACCGCCAATAATAATTGGTGCTGCTGCGGTTCCAGGCCGGCGGCCCGGGCGGCGGCTTCGCTAAAGCGCAGAAAACGGCGGATCTGGTAGCGGAACTCCGCCAGCGCTCGATAATCATTTTCGTTAAATTGATTCGCAGGCGTCATAAGCGGCTCTTCGCAATCGTAACACGGACAAACATGACCGCGATTGGCAATTGGCCAATAAGTCTTGGGGTTTTCCGGCCGACAGCCGATGGCCAATGGCCGAAGGCTTTCCATATCGCAAAGTTCCGGCTGTAAACTGTAAACTGCAAACTGACAAATTAACCACCGAGGTGAGTCGCTTGATTGCCCGCTATACCCGCCCGGAGATGGGCCGCGTCTGGAGTGATGAGAACAAGTTTCGCATGTGGCTGGCCGTGGAATTGGCGGCCACCGAAACCCTGGCGGAAGCCGGTCAGGTGCCGCAGAAGGCCGCCCGGGAAATCCGGCGGAAAGCCGATTTCAGCGTCGACCGCATTTTTGCCATTGAAAACGAGGTCAAGCACGACGTCATCGCTTTTACGACGGCGGTAGCCGAGCGCATCGGCCCGGCCTCGCGCTGGCTGCACTACGGTCTGACCTCCAATGACGTGGTGGACACCGCGCAAGCGCTGCAGTTGCGCGAAGCTTCCGGGCTGATTCTGCAGGACCTGGAGCGGCTGCGCGACGTCCTGCGTCTGCGCGCCCTGGCCTTCAAGGACACGCCCATGGTCGGACGCACGCACGGCGTTCATGCCGAAGCGATTACCTTCGGCCTGAAGCTGGCGAACTGGTATGCCGAGATGGAACGCAATATCGCACGCTTCCGCGCCGCCGCCGAGGACATGCGCGTGGGCAAGTTTTCCGGGGCGGTGGGCACCTTTGCCCACCTGGAACCGGAGATGGAAGAGCGGATTTGCGCCCGCCTGGGCCTGCAGCCGGCCGCGATCAGCTCACAGGTGATTCAGCGCGACCGTCACGCCGCATATCTGTGCTCGCTGGCCGTGATTGCTTCCACACTGGACAAGATTGCCACGGAAATCCGCCATTTGCAGCGCACCGAGGTGCGCGAGGCGGAGGAGTTTTTCAGCGAAAAACAAAAAGGCTCGTCGGCCATGCCGCATAAGCGGAACCCGATTACCTGCGAGCAGATCAGCGGGCTGGCGCGCGTGGTGCGGGCCAATGCGCAGGCGGGGCTGGAAAACGTGGCCTTGTGGCACGAACGCGATATTTCGCACTCTTCCGTGGAACGCGTCATTCTGCCGGATTCGACCATCCTCACCGACTACCTGCTGAATAAGACCGCCAACCTGATCGAGAAGCTGATGGTGTATCCGGAGCGGATGAAGGCCAACCTACTGAGCACCGGCGGGCTGGTATTCAGCGGACAACTGCTGCTGGATCTTGTGGAAGAGGGCGTGATGCGAGAGGAAGCGTACCGCTGGGTACAGCGAAATGCCATGCGCGCCTGGAAGGAAGGACTCAATTTTCGCGATCTGGTGGCCAACGATCCCGAGATTGCCGCCCGCGTACCGGCGAAAAAAATTGAGCGCGCCTTTGAATTGAACCGGCAGTTGCGAAACGTGGACAAGATCTTCCGGCGGGTGTTCGGCAAGCCGGCGATCACCCCAAGAAAGACTAAGAAAAAGAAATAACCGGCAGCACGGTGAGCCTCTTTCCCGACGGAGGCAAGCGGAACGATTAAGAAATTGAGTGATCGGGTAATTGCCATGTCCAATTCACCGGCCGGGCCCAAATTGCACAATCACTCAATTTCCCAATTGCTCAATCGAGGGAATTGCGCCGTGTCGTTGAATTCGCATTGTCCGGCCGAATCGCAACCCATACCGCACCTTGTTGGAAAACATCCCAGCCCAACTCCGGCGTGACAAGATACCCGAAGCCAACATACAATCCCGCTAACGCTTCCTGGGGAGGATGGGTAGTCCTGTCCCCGGGAAACGGCATCTGAGCTGAGGCGGTGCGCCGCGAGTCGGCAGGAGATATCGATGACGATGAGAAAAGTGATTTCATTGTGCGCTTTGCTGCTGGCGGCTAGCTTGACCCTGCATGCCGCCGATCGCAAGAAGCGCGTGGCGGTTTTGGATTTCGAGTATGGCACGGTAAAGACGTCCTCCGATGCGCTCTTCGGCCAATCCGTCGATGTCGGCCGGGGCATGACTGATTTGCTGGTCAAGCAATTGGTAAACGATCCCCAGGGAACGTACTCGGTGATCGAGCGGCACGCGCTGGACAAGATCCTGGCCGAGCAGAATTTCTCCAACAGTAATCGCGCCAACCCGGCATCGGCTGCCCAAATTGGCAAATTACTCGGGGTGGATGCCATCATCGTCGGCACCATCACGGAGTTCGGCTCTGAAACCAAGAAGACGGGCCTGGGCGGCGGCGGTGGCGGCTGGGGCGGCTACGGCGTAGGCGGATTCAGCCACAAGAACAGCAAGGCCATCGTCAGCGTGGATGCTCATATCATCAACGTGGATACGGGCGAGATTATGGTGGCTGCCGAAGGCAAGGGAGAATCCTCGCGCTCCAGCACTTCGCTGCTCGGCGGCGGCGGAAACTGGCACGGCTTCGGCGGCGGCAACGCCGATTTCGGCAGCAGCAATTTCCAGCAGACCATTATTGGCGAGGCGGTTAAGCAGGCGATGGACCAGTTGAGCGCCGGACTGATCGCGGGCGCCGGCAAGGTGCAGACGCGCACCATCTTGGTGCAGGCAACGGTGGCGTTTGTCGACGCATCGACGGTAGTGTTGAATGCCGGCTCGAAGACCGGCCTGAAGACGGGCGATCAGCTGAGCGTGGAACGGGTGACCAGGGAGATCAAAGACCCGAGCACCGGAGAGGTGTTACGCCGCATGAGCAGCTCGATCGGCACCATCGAGGTGACCGATGTGGACGCGGTTTCCTCGGTATGCAAGATTGTCAGCGGCAGTGGATTTAAGGTCGGAGACTTGGCCAAGACGGTGACGCAGTAGCTGTTCGGTACTGCATAAGCGAGTTTCTCTCGCCAGGGGGCTGGGTATCGTTTTCCGCAGCCGGTGGGGATGAATTTCGATACAACTCGCAGGTACCTTAGACGACTCCTACGAACCGGGATACGTTGACAACGAATGCAAGGGAGTCGCAATATTAACCTGCAATTGGCAGGCGGATCATTGCGATCGAGTTCGCGCGCTGTCATAAGCGGCGAAGGAAGAGTGTATGGCGAGAATCCTGTGCATCGACGACGAACCTAACGTCGTCGCTTTGAAGTGCCAGATCCTTGAAGCAGCGGGACATACGGTGACCGCGGCGACATCCGCCCACGACGCCATCGAGAAATTACAGAACAACAGCTATGACGCCGTGGTGACCGATTGGCGGTTGGGCGATGCCGATGGACGCGCCATTGTGCTGGCTGCCAAGAGCCATTCCACCGTCCCTGTGGTGGTGGTTTCCGGATATGTGACGGAAGCATTCCAGGCCGCCGAACCGCTGGCGGACCTCTATCTGGAAAAACCGGTGAATCCTCAAGAGCTGGTCACCATCGTGAACGAGCTATTGAAAACCAGCGCCAAGGCCGTCATCTAACGACAAAAAAAGCCCGGCGCGCCTGTGGGCGAGCCGGGCGGCAGGTATGCGATACGCTACACCTTGATGGGGGTTGCCGTCGCTGCGGCGGCTTCCGCCAGGATGCGGTGATGAATGGTAAACAGCGCCAGTTCCAGGCGATCGGAGACGCCGATTTTATCGTAGACGTTCCGCAAATAATTCTTGATGACCTGTTCGGTGGTCCCCAGCTGGTTGGCGATTTCCTTGTTCTTATAACCTTGCACAATCAAGGCAATAATGCGCAGTTCCTTTGGGGTCAGGCGGTCGCGCACCCGGGCGCCGACCATATCGTTATCGGCAACCTCGCGGGTAGCCGCCACATCCTGACAGCAAGTTTCCCCGCGCGCCACCCGGCGCACGCAGTTGAGCAGGGCCGGGCCGGCCACGTTGCGGTAGACCACGCCGGCAGCTCCCGCCGCCAGGTATTTGCCCGCATCTTCCCCGTTTTCGGCAATGACGATTATGCGGGTTTTGGCCTCTTTTGCCGCATCGACCAGAACTTTCAGATCGGGATGGAAGGTAGCGGAGCAGATCAGCAGGGCGGCACGGAATTTATCCAGCGCCATGATCATCTGCTCAGGCGACTGCGCCTGCGCAACGATGCGCATATCGTCTTCCACCGCCAACACCTTGGCGATGCCCGCCCGGAAAATAGCTTGATTATCACCCAGTATCAGTTTCAGCATGGCTCAAGACTTTCGTACAAATTCATAGTTATCGATGACACAAGCTACGCCACCTTCCGGATGGCCGTCGTCCGCCTTCTCCACCCGAACTACACGGCCGCGGCACTGCACATGAACGTCCTCTTGTGCGCCAATGACCTCGGCCGGCAAGACCATTTCAAACTCGACCATCGATCCCTGTTGCCAAGGCGCTTTTCCCGCAGCCTTGCGCTTGGATTTGGCGGGGCCTTCGGCCTTGATAAACACACCCGCCGAACTCACATTTGCAGTTGTACCGGCTTGCTCTTCGTCCGAATCGTCAACATGAATGCGAATCGGAAGCTTCACCGGGAAGCGTTTGCCTGTGCGTGCGTCCGCCACGGTACCTCCGTACTCAGAGTTGCTGCTTAAAGGTGGTTATATCATGAGGATTATACCTTTGGGTAATCCGTCAAACACCTGAGCCAGCATGATTAATAGAGATTGAAATACCTTATAAGCTCCCATAGGCGGCCGGGAACCCGGGACAAGCCCTTTAAAACGCCCCTCCCCCGCCGCCAAACAGGGATTTAAGGGCGGTCGTCAATTGTCCTTCCGCCGCCCCCGCTCCGCGGTCGTGGTCGCCTGCGTGGTCATGATGCAGTACTTGGCGGCGTCCTCGAAGGCGCCTCCTTCCCCCGAACTGGCTTCGGGGACTTCCGCGTGAAACTACCACGACCGGAGAAACGGCGCAAAGTGTCCCGGCTGAGCCCCAAATGCTAAACTTCGCCTGATGGCAGATTCCTCTCAGTTGGGATTGAATTTCGCGCCGCCGGTGCGGCGCATCTGGAAGATTTCCGATCTCGTCGGCGCGGTGCGCAGCGAACTGGAACGCGCCTACACCGACGTTTTTGTGGAAGGCGAAATTTCCAACTACCGCCCGGCGGATTCCGGCCATCTGTATTTCACCCTGAAGGACAACGGCGCCCAGATCCGTGCGGTCATGTTCCGTTCCCAGGCCCGGCTGTTGCGCTTTCGTCCGGAAAATGGACTCCAGGTCATCGCCCGCGGACGGGTTACCGTGTATGAGGCCCGCGGCGAACTGCAGCTTTCCGCCGAGTATCTGGAACCGAAGGGGGCCGGGGCGCTGCAAGTGGCATTCGAGCAGTTGAAAGCGAAACTGGGCGCGGAGGGACTGTTCGATCCCGCCCGCAAGAAGCCTCTCCCCGCGCTGCCGCGGCGTATCGGCATGATCACCTCGCCGCGTGGCGCCGTCATTCAGGACATGCTCCATATCCTGCGCCGGCGTCATCACACGGTGGGCGTACTGGTCTATCCCGCACAGGTGCAAGGCGAGGCCGCGGCCGCCGAAATCGGCGCGGGAGTGAATTATTTCAATCGCGCGGGGAACGTGGATGTCATCATTGTCGCCCGCGGCGGCGGCTCGCTGGAAGATCTGGCGGCGTTCAACGACGAGGCCCTGGCACGCGAAATCGCCGCCTCGAAACTGCCGGTGATCTCGGCGGTGGGGCATGAGACCGACTTCACCATCTGCGATTTCGTCGCCGATCTGCGGGCGCCTACGCCTTCGGCCGCCGCCGAACTGGTGATCCGTTCCAAGCAGGAAATTGACCAGCAGGTTGCCGATCTGCGGCAGCGCCTGGCCCGCGCCGCCCGTTACCGATTGCTGCAGGCGAGGCAATCGCTTACCCAGCTGGCCCAGCACGGCGCCTTCGCGCGCATGCAGGATGTGATCCATCGCCGCCAGCAGCGCATCGACGAGTCGGTATACCGTCTGGCGCTGGGCGTCCGGGATACCCTGCGTCTCTATTCTCAGCGGCTGGAGGCTGCGGCTGCCCGCATCCGCCGGCAGGACCCGCGCCATCAACTGGCGGAAGTAAGGCAGGCATTGCAGGCCCACACCGGCGCACTTACCGCGGCCACCCACGCCGCGCTCTTCCGGCGCCGCGCCCGCCTGCAACAGCTCACCACGCATCTCCAGGCGCTCTCGCCGCTCCAGGTGCTGGAACGCGGCTACGCTCTGGTATTCGATTCGGCAGGAAATCTGGTAAGGGAGAGCACACAGCTGGCCCCTAAGGACGGCATCAGGGTGCGGCTGGCCCACGGAACCATTTCCGCCACCGTAAAGAAGCGGGAGGAGTAGACCCACAGTCACGCGATTCCTTTCTTCCCCGCTGCCTCTCCTTTGTGTGCTTGCATTACAATGAACATCAGTTGTTTGCCGGATGGTAGGGATGATGTGGCTTGCCGCAATACCGCTGCTCAGTCGCTGGCCGGAGCTGAAGCCGATCGCGATGCTCGACATCCTTTTGGTGGCGGTGCTGCTGTATCAGTTTCTGGTGGTGATCAAGGGTACAAGAGCCGCTCCCATGCTGGCCGGCGTGGGCATTCTTGCGTTAGCCATCTGGGTGGCGCGCATCGCCGATCTGCGAACGATTAATTGGCTGGTGGGCACACTGTTGCCTTACGCGATCTTTGCCCTGATCGTGGTATTTGCCGTTGAAATCCGGCAAGCCCTGGCCAAACTCGGCCGTAAACTCACGTTTTCCCATTTGACTCCGGTGAACGTTTCCGAAGCCTACGACGACATTGTGCTGGCCGCGAACCTGTTTTCGCAGAATCAGACCGGCGCGCTGGTGGTGATTGAGCGCGAAATCGGATTGCGCACCTATATCGAAAGCGGCGTTCCGCTGGATGCACGGCTTTCTTATGATTTGCTGGCCACCGTGTTCCGGCCCAGCGCGCCCCTGCACGATGGTGCGGTGATCGTACAGAAGGACCGCATCGCCGCGGCCGCCTGTTTCCTGCCATTATCGATGAATCCGGCCATTTCCATGCAGCTGGGCACGCGGCATCGCGCGGGCATCGGCATCACCGAAGAAACCGACTCCATTGCCGTGATCGTCTCCGAAGAGACCGGCACCATCAGTCTGGCCGTCGGCGGAAATATCGAGCGCGACCTGACGGTGGAGTACCTGCGCGAGCGCCTCAGCGAACTGTTGCGCCGCTACGTGCCGCCCACCACGCTTCCTACACCTTTTCCCAATGGCCCATCGGGAAACACCGATATGACTTCGGAAATGGAGCGCCAGTCATGATCGCCTTCCTGCGCCGGTATGTCCTGCACAATTTTGCCTTGAAGCTGGTGGCGCTGGCGGCGGCGGTGATGTTGTGGGTGGCGGTGGCGCGCGATCCCACCGATTATGTCGCGGTGAAGGTGCCGGTGGAATTTCAGCATGCTCCCGAGAACCTGGAGATCAGCACCGAGAACATTCCCGAGGTGCAGATCCGCGTGCGCGGACCGGGACGCGTGGTGCGTCAACTGGCGCAATCCGAGGTGCATGCGGTAATCGACCTGGCCGGAGCCAAGCCGGGAGAACACACATATGACCTCGCCGGACCGCAGATTCACCTGCCCCGGGAGGTCGAACTCGTGCAGGTGGTGCCCCCGCAACTGCAACTGGCCTTCGACTGGAGCGCCTGGCGCCAGATTCCCATTCAGGCGCGGATTGTGGGGATGAATGCGGCGGCGCCTCCGGCGGTTCGCGTGGAACCGCCCACGGCCCTGGTCCTCGGTCCAAAACAGCAGGTGGACGATGTCCACTTTGCCCTGACCGACGCCATCGACGTGGCCGGCATCACCGGAGAGACAAGGTTTTCCGGAATTCACACATTTGTCACCGACCCCATGGTGCTAGTGACGCACCCGCTGACCGTCAGCGTAGTGGTAACGCCGGCAAACCCGGCGCCGCCCTCCGCGCCGCGCGGGCATTAAGGAGATCAGAGGCCGGCATGAGAAAACTTTTCGGTACCGACGGAATTCGCGGCAAAGCCGGCGAATATCCGCTGGACGACCCCACCATATTCGTCATCGGCCGGGCTTTGGGCCATCACTTATTGAAGAGCTGTAAGGCCCCCAAAGTCGTACTTGGGCAGGACACGCGCGAATCCAGCGAAGCGATTGCGAATGCGTTCGCGCGCGGACTGATGGCCCATGGGGTCGCCGTCGAGAGCGCCGGCGTTTTGACCACTCCCGGTATCGCCTATTTGGCGCGCACCCAGAAGTTTTCCGCGGGCATCGTCATCTCCGCTTCGCATAATCCCTGGCGGGACAATGGCATCAAGATTTTTGCCGGAGACGGATATAAACTGGCCGACGACATTGAGCTCGAAGTGGAAAAGGAGATTTTCGCCCACTTTGACAAGCCGGCCTCCGATATGGCCAAGGCGCCTCCGCTGCCGGTATCCACTTTGCCGGGCAATGCGAAATTGCGCGCCGCTTATGTGAACTGGCTGGTCAACAGCGTGGCCGGCATAGACCTCAGCCAGATCAAGGCTTTGGTCGATTGCGCCAACGGGGCTGCCGCTCCGATTGCGCGGGATGTCTTTGGCCGTTGCGGCGTAACCGCCACCTTCCTGCATGACGAACCGGATGGGCGCAATATCAATCACCATTGCGGCGCGCTGTATCCCGACGTGCTGGCGGAGGCGGTGCGGCGCGCCAACAGCCTCAGCCGCCTGCCGCGTTACGCTCTGGGCGTCACCTTCGATGGCGACGCCGATCGCGCCCTGTTTGCCGATGCCGATGGCAACGTAGTCAATGGCGATGCCATCCTGCTGCTCTCGGCCCGGGCCATGCAGCAACGCGGCGCACTGCCCGGCAACGTCGTGGTCGCCACCACCATGTCCAATATGGGCCTGGAGATCGCCTTGCGCGACTCCGGCATCAAGATGCTGCGCGCCCCTGTGGGCGACAAATACGTTCTGGAAGAGATGCGCCGCACCGGAGCGACCCTGGGCGGCGAGCAGTCGGGACACATCATCTACCGCGACGGCGATTCCACCACCGGCGACGGCCTGCTGACCGCGCTGCGCGTAATGGCCAAAATGGCGCGATCCAAGCAGGATCTTTTGTCGCTGACCAGCGATCTGCAGGTCTTCCCGCAGGTCATCAAGAACGTCAAAGTGCGCGAGAAGAAACCACTGGACCAACTGCCGGAGATTTGCGCTCTTATCGAACAGGCGGAAGGCGAACTCGACGGCAACGGGCGTATTGTAGTTCGATATTCCGGCACCGAGGCCCTGGCCCGCGTCATGGTCGAAGCCGAAGACGAGGCCCGCATGAAACAATTGGCGGACCGCGTCGCCTCGGCGATTCAAAAGGCATTGGGAGCTTAGGAATTCCCGGCGGCATTCGCCACAGAGGGCTCTGTGGCGAAAGAGTCTATTCCATATCCCGCCAGTTTTTGCCCACGCCTATCTCCACCAGCAACGGCACGCGCAACTTGTGCACGTTTTCCATTTTGTCCCGGACCAATGTGCGCAAGGCTTCGAGTTCCCCCTCCGGGGCTTCGAAGACGAGTTCATCGTGCACCTGGAGGGTCATCCGCGATCGCATGCCTCGCTCCCGGATCTCCGCATCCAGGCGGATCATGGCCAGCTTGATCAAATCGGCGGCCGTGCGCTCGGCGAAGCCTCGCAGATTGGCATTCTTGCTGTTGATATCGGGAATGGGGCGAATGCGCCCGAAAAGCGTGGAGACCTTGTGATCGCGCCGCGCCTCTTCCATGGTGGCATCCAGCCAGGCGCGCACCCCGCGATAGCGCTCGAAGTAGGCATCGATAAACTGTTTGGCCTCACTGTTCTCGATGCCCAGCTGTTGTGCCAGCCCGTACGGGGAAAGCCCGTAGGGAATGCCGAAGTTAATGGCTTTGGCCCGGCGCCGGTGCTCGGGCGTCACCATCAGCGGCGGGACCCCAAAGACCTGAGCCGCCGTCAGGGTATGGATATCATCCCCGCGCTGGAAGGCTTCCAGCAGCAGCGGATCGCGGGAAAAATGCGCCAGTAGACGCAACTCCACCTGCGAATAATCGGCGGAAAGCAGCAGGTGGCCGGGCTCGGCGATAAACGCGGCCCGAATCTCGCGGCCCAACTCCGTACGAATCGGGATGTTCTGCAAATTGGGATTCTTCGAGGAAAGCCGTCCCGTTGCCGTATTGGTTTGATCGAACGTGGTATGCAATCGCCGCGTAGCCGGGTTCACCAGCGCCGGCAGAGCATCCACATATGTGGACTTCAGCTTGGCCAGTTGCCGGTACTCCAGCACCAGCCGTGGGACCGCGTGCCCGCCGGCGAGGCTTTCCAGCACATCCACCGCCGTGGAGATGGCCTTGCCTTTCCCGCGCTTGAATGGCTTCGGCAACGCAAGTTTTTCAAAGAGCACCTGGCCAAGCTGCTTGGGGGAGTTTATGTTGAACTCTTCCCCCGCGCTCTCGTAAATCTCGCGCGTCTTGAGCTTGCACTCGCGTTCCAGGCGCTGGGACATCTCCGCCAGGGCAACGCTGTCCAGTTTGACTCCGGCCTGCTCCATGCGCGCCAGCACCGGCACCAGGGGCAAATCAATTTCGTCGTAGACCTTCAGCAGGCCGGCTTCCTCGACCTGGCTACGCAACGCGCCGGCCAGCCGCGCGGTAATATCGGCCGCCTCCGCCAGACGGAGGTCTTCGGAATTCCTGCCCTCCGCTGCCGCGGAGGATTCGCCCAGCTTCAGATTAAATCGCCGCAGCGCGATCTCCGGCAAAGTGTGCGACCCATACGTAGGATCAAGCAAATAGGAAAACAGCATGGGCTCATCGCGCACGCCGGCCAGTTCCACCTGCTGCCCATCCCCGGCCAGGGCATGAAGAACATCCTTGTAGCCGTGAATGGCTTTCGGAAGGTTTGTGTCCGCCAGAACAGTTCGTAGCGCTGCCCCCGCATCGCTATCAAATGAAACCACCAGCGCCGCACCCGCAGCGCCGGAGATGGCAATTCGCTTTGCAGCGGCGGCCTGGAGACCGGCTGTCGCGGGCGTGTCCGCACACGCGCCCTGGTCAGAGACCGTCGCCTCAGGCGTAAAGCTGAGTTGCGTTGCGCCGTCTGCATTTTCCAGCGGCGTCGCTTCCTCTTCGTCCGTTGCTTCCGTCACTATGGCTGAAGCCTGGGCAACCGGCAAGGCGATCGCCAGTGCGGCGCCCTTGGCCAGTGCTTTTACCATCGCTTCGATCTCGCCGCCAGATTCGGCTTCCCGGTAGCTGGTGCCGCCAACTTCGATGGAGGAGGGCAAAAAATCCTTAAGCAGCGTATTGAATTCGAGTTCGCCGAACAGCTGACGTGCGGCTTCGGCATCCGGCTCCTGAAATGCCATCGCCTCCAGATCGAGGTCGACCGCCACGTGCGTGTCAATGGTCGCCAGTTCCTTGCTCTTCATCACTACATCGCGGTTCTGTTGCAGGGACTCGCGATAGGTTTTCTTCTCGACTTCGCCGGCTCGATCCAGCGCCGCCTCGACCGAACCAAAGCGTTTGATTAACTCCACCGAGCCCTTGTCGCCGATGCCGGGGGCACCGGGGATGTTGTCGATCTGGTCGCCGCGCA